>JBDRVQ010000033.1 GCA_039801905.1 candidate division WOR-3 bacterium
CTTCCCCGCCAGGCAAAGTATTCGCCATAGCGCTCCTTTTCTACAGTATCGCTCATTAAACTCTGCCAGGCTGGAGTAGCAGCAGCGCCAAAGGAGGTATTAAGGGTTAATAGGATAATATAAAAAATTATCTTTTCTCCCGGAAGAATAGGCAGAAAGGAGATCAAGAGCCATAAGAATGCCTGCAAGAAGACCGCATTGGCGATAAATTTCACTCGCCTTTTTAGCCTTTCCACAATATCCGGGGAGGCAATCTGCGCCAAAGAACCAGCAAATTGGGGGAGGGAGGAAAGGAGGCCAATCTGGAAACTACTTGCCCCTAAAAATAAGGCAAATGGGACTAAATAATTTTGAGAGAATCCTAAGTTGAGGGAGGCGAAGAGACCATCAAGAAAGGAATTTTTTAGACTCTCTTTTCTCTCTTTTTCCTCAATTATTTCCTGGGACACAGATTTTTCTAAGATGGTTAATTAAAACTACCTTACTTTTCTTTCCCGAACGTAAGATATAGACGCCAGTGGCTAACCGGCTCCCTTTAACCTTTCGCCCGAGGGCATCAAAGATTTCCCACTCTCTCCCCACCCCCATTTCCTTTGTCTGGGTCTTCTTTAACTCTTCAATCCCTGGTGGATAGATTAAGAAATCATTGCGGGCACGGGGCCAGATTTGAAAATTGTTTCCCACCTGGCTGATATTACCAGTAAGTAGAAAATTGGTCTCGGGTATTTCCATTCCGGAAAGGTCGGTGCGGCTGTCAATCCAAACGAGGATTGATTCTCCTTCATTAAAATCGTAAGCCCAATATCCCTGATTTGGGGCGAAGAAACCCCTGACCTTAAAATGGAGGGTATCAATTTTTACCAGAACCCCTTCATAAGATTCTCCCACTTGGTTTATCCGGAGGGTGGGCGGCGAAAGGGAAAGACCCTGCCGCAAAATTAGAAGAGAAGAACTGGAATCCGGGATTACCCGAATCGTCGTCAATTTATTAACCTCCCTCACCCGACCAGAAATCTTCACACTATCGCCAACCGAAACGGAATAAGGAGAGTTAACAAATATCCCCCGAAAGAGAGAAAATTCTAAGTCTTCCATAAAGAAATCACTTCCGAAGACACCGGAGACAATGCCGGTAGTTACTACCCATTTATTGGTATCCGGAGAGATGCCGGAGGTATCGGTAGTAAATTGAATCTCATAAATCCTTCTCGGATAAGAGAGGGTTAAGACCCTATCTGGTGATTGGGTAAAAAGTCCTGCCCGATTATAGGCTTTCAGATAATAGAAATAACGAGCGCCACTATCCCCAGGAGGCAGAGAATAGAAGAAAAGGGAATCCCGAAACCGAAAAGAGTCTTTTAGTTTGGGATAAAAAGATATGCCATCCGAAGAGAGGTATAAGGTATCAAAGATATAATTTAGGGAGTCATAATCGGTCCAGATTTTCGCCCTAATATTTAAGGTCTCACCCGGTAGAGGAAAGAGCGGTTGGGAGATATTAGTGATTACTGGTGGTGGGATTGAATATTGTTGAATCAGATAGAGGAGACCACCAGCAGTTGCCAATATCTCATCATTATAAGAGCGATGGCGATTGGCTTCCCCGACAAAGATACCATAGAATGCCCGAGTAGTGCCAACCGAAAAGATGACCGAACTCTGCCAATCATTTCCCCTACCGTACACCATCCGGCAGTGATTGTCGGTTGTCGGTTCGGTGATTGCCAGAACCTCTCTTCCCAAAGAACCATCGTAAAAATCCCCGACCGTTAGGTCGGAATAGCGGAAATTTTCTATTCCCGGTCGGAATATCACCCGAGAATTCCAGCCGTAGTCATAAAAGACCTCAATTAGAGAACCTAAACTTTGGGGGGATCGGGTATTGGAAATACAAATCTCTTCCCCGGAGGAAGAGGCATCAAAATCGCCACTTACCAATTCTGCCAATTCCATACTGGAATTGTCAAATATGGTTAAAGTATCCCAGAAATTTCCTCGCCAATAAACCCTCTTTACCTTGCCGTTGGGTAATGTGATACCAATCTCCTTACCAAAAGATGTTGGGTCAAAATCGCCAATCGTTACCCCTTTTATCGCTCCGGTATTGCGCAAAATCGTTATCGTATCCCAACCAGAAACCCGGTACCGAATTAACCTCAAATTACTCTGACAACCTAAAATAATCTCTTCTCTGCCGTCATTATCCGCATCTCCAATTACTAAGTCGTAGATTGCCTCATTAAAATTAGCAATTTCTTCCCTCTGCCAACCGTTTGCCCAATAAAACCTCTGAACAGTAGAAGGTGACCTTCTCTGTCCTAAAATTAAATCATTTTTACCATCACCGTCTAAATCGCCACTCCCCATTGCCAAATACCCGCCACCAATCCTACCCAAGTTTTCAATTCGGAATTTTGGGGGATAGAAAGATGCGGTGTCGGTTAAAAGATAGACAAAACCGGTATCCTGGTCGCAGAGAAAGATTCTCGTGGTCTCATCTAAAATCCCTTTTAGTTGCCGGAAGGTACTCACCTTCCCTAAACGATAAAGGGGCGAAGAGAAGAGGCAAAGGGTATCCCAATTTCCTTGGGAAAAGGTAAAAAGAAAAGGGAAGAGATAAAATATTCTCCTCATCAGAGAAGAAAATCCAAGCGCACCTTCTTCACATTCGGTAAATTCTTTAAGGAAGAGAGTAATTTTAAGGAAGGTTCAACCGTTATTGACTTCAACCGGCGCAATTGATTTCTCATTTCCTCAGAACGATAAGCCAAAAAGACCTCCTTCTCCCCGGGATACTGCTCTAAAACCTTTTTTATTTCTAATAAATCACCTTCCTCCATTTTTTCCAACTCCAAAACGATCCGAGCCACCCACTTGGGATAATCGCTGATCGGAATTATCTCTTCCGCCCGCACAATAATTTCTCCGGTTTCCTTCTGCCGCGGTCTCCCCTTCACCAGAACCACACTGTCCACCTTCAATCCCCGCTTCATTTCTTCGGATGAAGAGTCAAAAAGAATCACATCACAAAAACCAGTGGTATCTTCCATTTGTCCAATCCAATACCGCTCTCCCCGGCGATTGGTCTTTGCCCTTTTCCCATTTAATAATCCGGCAAAGATACAATCCTGGTCGCAAAAATCCGTGAGAGAAGAGATATTGGGCAGATTGAAAAATTCTTTCTCCGGCATCATTCCTAAGGGGTGATTGGTGAGATAAAATCCCAACGCCTCCTTTTCCCAATGGAGGATATCCCCCGAATGGTATCTTTTTCCCTTCTTTTTCTCCTCTCCTTGCGGCGTATCAAATAAAGAGAACTGCTTTGATTCTCTCTCCCATTTCTCCGACTGGGCTTTTGCCAACTCCTCATCCAAAATCTCTAAAAGAGTAGCCCGGTCCGGATTTATGGTATCCAATGCCCCCGCCTTAATTAAATACTCATAACTCTTCCGATTGCCGAACTGCTTTGTTCTTTTAATTAAATCAAATAAAGAGGTGAACTCTTTCTCCTTACGTGCCGAAACGATGCTCTCCACCAACGGCTTGCCGATATTTTTTATCGCTCCCAAACCGAAACGAATCGCCTCTCCTTCCAGGGTAAATTCGTAGAAACTCCGATTGATATCCGGGGGCAAAAAATTAATCCCCATCTCCCTAATCTCCCTCACCCATTGAGCAATCTTCTCATTATTGCCAATCTCATTTGTCAAGAAGACACTCAAAAACTCTTTGGGATAATTCGCCAAGAGATAGGCGGTCTCGTAGGAGATGGTTGCGTAACCAACCGAATGGGACTTGTTGAAGGCATAACCGGAGAAAGGAAGAATGGCAGCAAATAACTCTTTTGCCTGCTCTCTTTTAATCCCTTTCGCCTCCGCCCCATTAATAAAATCCTTCTCCATAGAACGCATCAGAGTGGGAATCTTCTTTCCCATCGCCTGCCGCAAGATATCTGCCTGGGCAAGAGAAAAGCCCGCGAAGACACTGGCAATCTTCATCACCTGCTCCTGATAGACAATCATCCCATAAGTCTCCTTTAAGACATCCTCTAAGAGGGGATGGAAATAGGTAATTTCCTTTTTTCCGTTCTTCCTCTGAATGAAGTCGTCAATGTTTCCCTGGGAAAGCGGTCCCGGGCGGTATAAAGAAATGACGGCGACTAAATCTTCAAATTTCTCGGGCCGAACCTTCTTTAAGGTCTCTCGCATCCCATAAGATTCCAATTGGAAGACACCGGTGGTCTTGCCGGAACTTAGAAGGGAATAGGTCTTCTTATCGTCAAAGGGGATTTTATCAATCTCCACTTTTATCCCCCGCTCCGCCAATTTCGCTACTGTCTCTTCAATCACGGTTAAGGTCTTAAGTCCCAAGATGTCCATCTTGACAATTCCCAAATCAGCCAGGGCATTCATATCGTATTGGGTAGAACGTTCATCATCCGTTGTCTTATAAACCGGTATCATCTCCCAGAGGGGCCAGGGGGTGATGACGATCCCGGAGGCGTGAATGGAGGCATGGCGGGAGAGACCTTCCAACTTCAAGGCGATCTCCTTTAACCTTTGATATTCTTCATTAATTGCAAATCGTCTCGCCAATTCCTTATTCTCTTCGATCGCCTTCGCCAAAGGGGTATTGAAGGGAATCATCTTACATATCAGATCCACCTCGGAAAGGGGAATGGAAAGAACCCGACCCACATCGCGCACCACCGCTCGGGATTGTAAGGTACCGAAAGTAATAATTTTGCTCACCCGGTCTTCCCCGTATTTCTTTTGGATATAAGAGATCACTTCGTCCCTTCTCTTGTCGCCGAAGTCAATATCAATGTCCGGCAGAGAAACCCGCTCCGGATTTAAGAAGCGCTCAAAAAGCAAATCGTACTTTAATGGGTCGCAGTCGGTAATCCCTAAGGCATAGAGGCAAAGGCTACCTACCGCCGAACCCCTCCCCGGACCAACCGGAATCTTCTCCTTTCTGGCAAAATCAACAATATCTTTAATAATTAAAAAATAACTAGCGAAGCCCATCTTCTTAATCACCGAAAGTTCGTAGCGCAGCCGTTCTTCTTGGGCGGGCGTGGGCTTTCTATACCTCCGCTTTAATCCTTCCTCCGCCAGTTGAACCAGATAATCCCAATCCGATTGGTACCCCGGTGGTACTTCTGCTAGGGGGAGATAGAATTTCCTCTCCCCAACCGGCAATTTCAAATTACACCTTTCGGCAATCTCCAAGGAGGTGGTAAGGGCCGATGGTAAATCCGAGAAAAGGGATGCCATCTCCATTGGTGATTTGAAATAGACCTCCTCGGAGGTGAAACTGAACCGCTTCTTCTCCTTCAATTTCTTATTCGTCTGGATACAGAGCATCACCTCGTGTGCTAACTTATCATCTTTATTTAGATAATGGCAGTCGCCGGTAGCGCAGATTTTTAAGCCGAATTTCTCTTTGAGAGACAAAAGCCCCCTAATCACTTTATCCTCATTCTCTACCCCGGCTTTGATCACTTCTAAGAAGAAGTTCTCCCCAAAGATATCCTTTAATTCCTGTGCCGCTCTTTCTGCCTTTTTCTCTTCGCCTTTCGCTAAATAATAAGGGATTTCTCCTTTGAGGCAACCAGAGAGACAAATTAAACCTTTACTGTATTCGGCTAGGAGTTCTTTATCAATTCGGGGTCGGTAGTAAAAGCCTTCCAGGTAACCGAAGGAGACCAGTTTTACTAAATTCTTATAACCGGAAAAATCCTGGCAGAGTAAGGTGAGATGAAAGTTTGATTCTGGGATTTCCGGATTGACCTTCTTCTCCTTCCGAGAATTTGGGGCGCAATAGACTTCACAACCGATGATTGGTTTAATCCCTTCGTTGAGACAAGTTTTATAAAACTCAATCGCTCCGAAAAGATTCCCGTGATCGGTGATGGCTAAGGCGGGAAGACCAAATTCCTTTGCCTTTTGGACCAGAGCGGAAATTTTAATCGCCCCATCCAAAAGACTGTATTCCGTATGGTTGTGGAGATGGACGAAGTTGCTCACGAAGAATTATAAAAGAGAGGGGGAAAAAGTCAACTATTTTTGGTCTTTAAGATTATCTCCCTATTTCACCACCACTATCTTCCTCTTTTCTTCTCTTCCTTCCTCAAGAAAATAGATTCCTGGTTTTAAAGCAGGCTTCCCCTTTCCCTGATAGATGACCTCACCGAGAATATTATAAATTCTCCTTTCCAAAACAGAAGGAGAGGGTATACCTTTCTTTTGGGATTTTTCTCTTTCTTCTCTTTTTGCTACTAAGGGGGAAGAGATTCCTTCGCCATCATAACGCCAGATTTCTAATGTATTGTTACCCTTCAAAAGGTAGATTTTGTTGGCAAAGACCGCCAAACCCGCACCTCCACCAACACCTTTATTACTCATCCCTTTCGGCACCAACTCTAAGGGATACCAAAGAGAGCTGTCTGGGTCGTATTTCCAAAAATCCTGGGTATTGCCACCTTTCACACAATAAATCTTTCCCAAAAAGCAGACCAAACTTGCGCCATCTTTTACCTTCTTTTTCTTATTGGTCAAAGGGTTGAAGAGAGGTAAACTCTCTTTACTGGTCCACTGATTGGCAGTTGGGTCAAAAGTATAGAAGTAGTTCTTTTTTCCTAAAAGAAGATAAATCTTTGCCCCATCGGTTGTCATCCGACTACCGTCAACAACAGGTGTTGGTGCATTTGGCAAAATCTCCCAGCGGGAGGAAGAGAAGTTATAGCGATAGAACTCATTGGTCTTTGAACCCTTTAGAAGATAGAGATAACCGGGTAAATAGGCAATACCGGTGCCCCCTTTCAATCCTTTATCACCGGGAATTTCAATTAAAGACCATTCGCCACTGCCAATTGCGTAGCACCATAACTCTTTGGTTCCGGCTCCCTTAGCGATATAAAGATTACCATCACCATAGGTAATCCCCGAACCCTTCTTCACCTTCTTTCCACTCGTCCCGGACGGAATAGTATCAAGAAATCTAATTTCACCACTCGCTGGATTATAGAAATACAAACTTCTCGTATTATTTCCTTTCAGGATGTAGAGTGCCTCAGGACTGGCGGTCATCCCACCACCACTCTTCACCCTTTTCATATCTGGTTCGGGTGGCACACTCACCATCGGCATCCAGGTTGGTGGTTGGCTGCCCGGACCACCTAAATAGACCTTAAAGATGCCGGCAAAGGAGTTATTCTCCGGATTTTGGTCTCCGGATAGTTCGCAGTTGATATAATTGAGATACATTCCGGTATCCGGAAGGGTTAGGGGTGGGAATTCTACATCTGCGGAATCTAAGGGCGGGATTGGCTCAACCGTAACCCTTTGGGAATAAATGGTATTATCTCCTTTCTTTATCACAAAGAGACAGGTGAAGGATACCTCAGGAAAGCCGAGATTTCTTAATCTCACCTTCGGGAAGAATAGGGAATCAGCCCGGATACTATCTTTAGGCACAAGTCGACGTCCAAAGGCAACATCAAGCACCCGGATGAGAAGGTTATCTCTCTGCCCATCGTTTGAATTATCCTGGTCGCCAATTAGTTCCGTAGAACAAGAGACTGTATGATAACCCCTAACTGAGAGGGTAACCGGGTTAAAGTCAACATCTCGCTCTTCATTCGGACCGAGGTTATCAACCGATTGGACATCGGTATAAAACGAACCAATAGAAAAGCGGACCGGAAAGGAAAACGGTAAGGTGCCAAAATTCTTCACTTTTGCTCTGGGGATAACGGAAAATCCGGAATCAGAAATACCGATTGGTCCAATGATCTGAACAACTCCCACATCACCAACCCCAACTCTAATCCTTTTAGTTAAGGTGTCATTCTCCGGTCTTAAATCGTTCGCCAATTTGGTACTGCATTTGGCAATTAAGGTTCCCCTTTCTAAGACAAGCCAATTGGGAAAAGAGATATCCCTTATCTCATTGGGCGCAAGACTAACATCAACCGATTCCTTATAGAGACTGCCGATGGTCATCTTAGCATTGAAGTTAGCGTTCACTGTGCCAAAGTTTCTCAGTCGAACCTGGGGGGTAATATTATCCCCGTAATTGACCGAATCCGGCGGCGAGAGAATCTCTAAGATACCAACATCCCTCACCCGTATTGTTAGGGTGCATCTCTTAAAGTTATTCTTATCATACTGATCTAAATCGTATTTGGTGGAACAGGTGAGGACATAACTTCCCCGGGGCCAGTTTGCGGTAAATTGGTTAAGAGAGAGACGCTGTTTGGTATTTGGGGGTAGATTGGTAACCAATGTGCTCTCATTATAATATATCATCCCGCCGGTAAGAGATGAGATATAAGCCCAAACCCAGAAGGAGCGAGCGGTATCAAGACCGGTATTGTAAACACTGCAAGCCGGGGTATAGGAACTCCCGGAATCAATGGTTCTTGGTGGGGAAGGGATAGAGAATAATTCAATATCCCTTGGGAAATACTTACCTTTTTTGAAGTAGACTGTATCCTTTTCCGTCCAAACCAAACGGAGGAGGGTATCGGCAAAGCAATAGATATAAGGATTTATGGAGCGGGTAGGGGTATTAGTTAACCTTTCAGTTGGACTCCAAGTTTGCCCATTATTAGGTGTAAAGCGATAGACAAGTTCGTAATTCCCATAGTTAGTAGAATCACAGTAGATAATATGAGATAGATAGCCACCAACGGTAACGGTTGCCCATCTCCCAGTCCCGGGAGAATAAAGGTTTTGCCAACTTGTTCCACTATTGGTTGAGGCGCGGAAGTAAATTGTGCCGTAGGTACTGGCGAGTGACCAGACAACACCAACCAAACCTTTACGGCAGTCAATGGAAGGAAAGGCTTCATAAAAAACTGTTCCCAGACGAACGGTATCGCTCCAAGTTTGACCACCATCGGTTGACCGGCGATAGAAAATTCCCCACTTACTACTTAAAAAATAAACCAGATGAACGGTATCCCGCCAGACCGAGATTGCTGGATACTGCCCATTCCCTAAATTGGTGGGTGAAACGGGCCAGTTGCTACCATTATCGGTGGAGCGAGAGAAATAGAGATGATTATCCGGAGTGGCAAAGGAATGAGCAACAAGGTAGACATTATTTTCCCAACAGCCAATGGCACTACTTGTTGGGGTGCCAGAAGGTGGAGTGAAGTTATAGTAACTCCAATTTTGGCCATTATTCGTTGACCGGCGAAAGGTTATTACATTACCATTGGGATAAGAGATATAAACATAATTGCCCCAGGCGGTAATTGAAGGATAGGAGTTGGCAGAAGCGGACCAAGAGGTAGGTGAAATCCAGGTTGAACCACCATTAGTAGAACGGGAATAATAGACATAATGGGTGGGAAGTTCTGCCTGCCAATCGGAATAGACACAATGCAAGGTATCCGGACCCCTTGTCGCTAAGGAGCGACACATCGGATAGGTAGAGAATTTATTTCCGCCATCAATTTTAATGTTTCCAATTTCCCATAAGGTGACTCCTAAAGAAAAGGAGAAGAAAAGGAAAATGCCAAGAAGAGTTATCTTTTTTTTCTTACTCAAAACTTTCTCCACCATAAAATCCTCCCTCTTTTTAACTTGCTCTCTCTTCGAAAATTAAGGAAATTGTCAAATTTTCTCTTTCCATTAATCTCTCAGTTATTTCTGATAGACCACCTTCTTATATAAGTGTTTTCCATTTTTCTCTTTGATATAAAGGAAGTAAGTGCCTTCGGATAGACCCTTCATTTGCAGGTTGATTTGGTTTTTCCCTTTATAGATAATCGGAAAGACCTTCCGGCCTAAGGCATCATAGACGGAAATCTCCAGAGGTTCGTGCTCCTTGGTATAAAAGAGGTTAATAAGTCCCTGATTGGGATTGGGATAAATCAAAAGGGAAGAAATACTATTTCCTTTTCCAGTGCTCGCTTGATAATCAAAGGTTAAGGGAGCAAGATACTTTCCTGTTGTCTCAATCGGTAGATACATCCAGAATTCTAAGGTTTTATTTCCCTTAAAGGCATAGATTCTAAAATCGGTAAAGGTCAAAGCACCACCACTCTTTACCCTCTTGCCTGTTACCGGGATCGGGTCTCGTTCCTGCCATTTCTCAAGGGATAGGCTATAAGACCAGAACTCATCGGTATTCCCTCCCTTAAAGGCATATAGCCGATTGACATTTGGAGCGTAGCAGAGAGATGCACCGTCCTTCAACTTTTTCTTTCTTGCTTGAACCCCGCCCCGCATCAAAGGTAAGGTGCAACCAGTTACCCAAGTATCCGAGAGGATATAGTAGATATAGAACTCGTTATATTTTGACCCGCCTTTTAGAGCATAAATCTTTTCGCCATCGGTGGCAATGCAACTCCCTTTCTTCCATTTTTTAATTAAAGGACCAGGCGGGGCATCCTTCCTTATTAACCAGGTATCAAGAGGGATATAATAGGCAAAAAATGCGTAACTATTTGTCCCTTTCAACAAGAAGACAAATTCCGAATCACCTTTTGTCGCATAACAGATTCCCGCACCATCCTTAACCCCGGGTTTGGGAATTGGTGGCACAGGTTTTAATGGATGCCAGGTATCACCGTCCGGAAAATAAGCCCAAAACTCATCGGTCTTATTTCCTTTTAAGGCAAAGACCCGGTCTTTGCCATTAGAACATAAGGCACCACCGTTCTTCACTCCTTTCCTTTTTTCCCCGGAATAAGGGATGGAACAAGCGGCTTCCCAATAATTCTCAAAGATATTATACCGATAAAACTCACAAGTGCCATTTCCCTTCAAGGCATAGACGAAGGTATCCGGAAGATAGGTAAGAGCCGCTCCATAACTTACTCCTTTCTTTTTTGGACCGAGAGGGAGTTCGGCTCGGCGCAACCAGCCACCAACTAAAATGGTAAAGTATTTGGTTAGGGTATCATTTTCCGGATTGCCATCTTCTGGGCAGTATAAAGAACAACGGGCAAAGAAACGGCCAATTTTGGTTGGCATCCACCGGGCAAAGGTAATCTCCCGCACACTATCCGGAGGTAAAGTGCATAATGTCGAATCACGATAAAATTCCTGTCTGGCGGTATCAAAGATTGTGAAGTGGGCGGTAAAGGTAGCGGAATTAACCCCTAAGTTGTAGACTAAGGCATTAGGGGTTATCGTATCAAAATTATTTGTCACTCTTGGGGAAATTATCCGGTCAACTCCCACATCATAAGGGAATTGGATAATATGAAGGGATTCCTCTTTCAGGTTATTCTCCAACCTTTCGTCATTAGCCAGATAGGTATAGGCGATAACCTTATATTCACCGGCTCTTAGGGTTGTATCACCAAAGACATATTCCCGGGAAGAGTCCGGAAGGAGTTGCAAGGTTACTGAACGTTTAAGAATTGTATCCAAACCACTCGTGATGCGGAAATAGGCGTTAAAGGTTTCGGTATTTGCCCCATAATTTTTATAAACTGCCATCAAGGGAAATCTTCTCGGATACTGAGTTCCTCTTGGTGAGATTATCTCTTCGGTTCCGACATCATGGGTATATTTCACCACATAGGTTGAATCCCTTAAAGTATCGTTAGAATAGAAGGTATCACCCAAAAGGGCGGTCCAAGAGAGGAAATTATAAACCCCTAAGGATTCCGGGGACCAATTGGGAAAATTGGCAATCGCAATTCCACCTCTTTCTAACTTATTAATCCAAGAAGATTCCTGATAAACCAAATTCCCTTTATAAAAGATCTTTAACCAGACCCAGAGACTTTCCTCGGTATTTCCATAGTTGACAACCTGAACCTGCGGGGTAATCACTGTATCCGGTCTAATGGAATCACCTGGGGCAACCAATCGGAATGGACCAACATCCCGACAGATTCTCTTTGTGCCTATTACCCGGACTGAATCAATAAACCAACCATCAAAATTGGGATTGGCATTATCCGCTACCAAAATATAAAACCGAATTCGGACATCCGGAAGATTGAGATAATTATTTAGCGAGAGAACGGTTGCTTCCCAGCCGGATTGGCCTTGGTAAGGAGGTCCAAGGGAATTCCAAGTTTGACCACCATCGGTAGAAACCTCAGCATATCCCCAGCCTCTTCCACTCTGCATATTTCTCATCTGATAAAAGTAGAGATTAGCCGATAAGAGGTCAGCAAAATTCATTCCAAAAGACATTGCGGCATAACTGTATGAATTTCTGGTCCAGGGACGATGCGGACTATCCGCTAAGGAGCCATAACTATTATTATAGCCATTTGCGGTATCTATCCCCCACCAAGGATAGGCATTAGAAGTACCGTAGGTTATCCATCTTGAGCCCAGGGTATCCCGGTCAAAGTTATCAAAAAATAAGACCGTATCCTTCTGGGCGAAAATAATGCTAAAAAAAAGAAGAAAAAATATGACCTTTTTCATAACATCCTCCCATTATTTTATCATCTCTCCTTCCCAAAATGCCCCAGCACCAGAAAAACGAATTTCCGTAAAGGATAGAAATCAATTTTTCTTTGGCTTTGCCAAAAATTAAAAACCCAAATCCCATATCTACTCCAACTTAGTATTATATAACTTTTTCCATTTTTGTCAATAGGCCCATTCATTCGGCTATAAGATGAGATTTTAGAGAACCCCTCTCTTAAAGAATAAGTTATTGAAAAACCAAAGGCTTAGAATTGAGGGGGAAATTTAGTGTCAGAAATTAGGGGGTATTTCCGTTTTATTATATTTATTTATTATATATATAGGGATATGAAGAAGTCAAAAGAAATGATTAAGGAGCTTGCCTTTTGGGGTGTTATAAATAAAGAGGGCCAACTAAGTGATTGGGTTCTAATCCCAGCCCTTATAAGAGATTATGGAGGCATTATCGGGTAAGTGAGCCACTAACTAAAAAATGGAATTAAATCATAAGGGTTTTATTAAACAGGAGGGGTTTATCTTTATAAAAAGGGGTATACCATACAGGGGATGGTATCGGGTATCCAATAGAAAGGATAACATAATGTCTAATATAAGGCACAATTCCGGATTTAATAGGGAAGGTAATAAAAGATTTAACGGAGAATTTAATAAATAACCTAATAGAAGATAGAACCGAAGGTATAGGCAAAAGCCTCATCCGGAGTCTAATAGAGGATGTAATAAATGGCCTAATCCCGAGTTTAATGAAGGGTTTAATCCAAAGCGTGATCATCGGATGCTTGACAGAGCACACTTTATATATATACTTAGATGTGAATATATGAATATAAGAGAAGCGGCCCGCTGTTTTAAGGTCTTAGGAGAAGAGACCCGATTGCGCATTCTTTGGATTCTGAAAAAAGCCGAAAGGGAATTATGCGTCTGTGAGATTATGACAATCCTAAAA
Source organism: candidate division WOR-3 bacterium (assembly GCA_039801905.1). NCBI lineage: Bacteria > Pseudomonadati > Caldifarciminota > Caldifarciminota bacterium. The sequence goes on from JBDRVQ010000033.1 coordinate 13,363, forward strand.
AAGAGTCAGCCCCACATCTCCCGCCATCTCCGGGAATTGAAAATCTGTGGTCTGGTAAAGGAGAGAAAAGAAGGGAGATGGGTCTTTTATTCCTTAAACTCAAAAGTTAATCAATTTTATCATTCCCTTCTGGAAACCATCTCTTTCTTAGGGAGGAGAAATTTCTTGCCGGAGGAGAAAAGGCTAAAAAAAATTTTATCTTTAAGGGAAAAAGACGCGGCACGGAAGAAGAGATGAGAAAGAAGGTTTTATTTCTCTGCACTCATAACTCGGCTCGCAGTCAAATGGCGGAAGGAATCTTAAACCATCTCTTCGGTGATCGTTTTCGGGCCTTCAGTGCCGGAATTGAGCCTTCCTCTCTTCATCCCCTGGCGATAAAGGTAATGAGCGAAGTGGGTATTGACATTTCCCAGCAGCGCGCCAAATCAATAAAGGAATTCCAAGGAGAAGAGTTTGATTTTGTTATCACCGTCTGCGATAAGGCAAAAGAGACCTGCCCTTTCTTTCCCAAGGCAAAGGAATATAAACACTGGAATTTCCCAGACCCCAGTGCGGAAGAAGGGACCGAAGAAGAGAGATTGAAGGTATTTAGAGAAATCCGGGAGCGGATAAGAGAAAAAATAGAAGAAGAATTTATTAAGGAGGAAAACGATGGTTAAAGAGTTAATTTTTGCCGGGCTTTTTGCCTTAAAGGATTATATCGCCACTCATACCTTAACCTGTTTAGTTCCGGCATTCTTACTCGCCGGGGCAATGGTTACCTTTATCAACCGCCAAGCAATTTTAGAATATTTGGGGGAGAAGGCAAATAAGGTAAAATCTTTTTCCTTAGCCAGTAGCGCCAGTTTCTTTTTAGCCGCCTGCTCCTGCACGGTCATTCCGGTGGCAAGTGGCTTGTATTATGCCGGAGCCGGGGTGGGGGTTGCCTTTATTATCCTCTGGGTAGCACCCGCTTCTAACATCTTAGCCCTAATTTATACTGGTAGTATCCTCGGTAGTGGAATGGTCATCTCCCGAATCGTCTCTGCCTTAGTTATGGCTTTTCTTGTCGGTTTGGTGATGAGCCTTGCCTTTGGCAAAGAGAGGAGGGAAATGGCTATCCCGCAAACCTCAGAGAAAAAAAGAATCATCGCGGGAAAAGATTTAATCCTCATCATTTTAATCCTCCTTTCCCTTCTCTTACCGAACTATCTGGTGCAAAAAGGTCCTTACCTTTATAAGATTTTAGTTTGGGTAATCTGCACCATAATCGCTGTCCTCTATGCCGTAAAAGTGGAGACAAAGGAAAGAATTGGGGAATGGTTAAGGGAAACCTTTTGGTTTGTGAAGATTATCTTCCCGCTTCTTCTGGTTGGGGTCTTTATCGTTGGGGTGATTGGCAAAATCTTACCCGAAGATTGGATAAGAAATTGGCTCGGCGGCAAAGGGATCCTCCCTTCCTTTCTGGCAACGATGATTGGGGCGGTAAGTTATTTTGCCACGATGACTGAGGCACCTTTTGTCCATACCTTAATGAAATTAGGGATGGGAAAAGGACCCGCTTTGGCTTTACTTCTCACTGGACCGGGTTTGAGTTTACCCAACTGGCTAGCGATCGCTCGGGTCTTCGGCATAAAGAAGGCGTTGGTCTATGTGCCAACAATTGTCATCTTGGGAACTCTGGTGGGTTGGTTTTTTGGCAACTTCATCTTTTGAGGAGGAAGGATGTTGGGGTTAAAAGAGATTTTGTCATTAAAAGGTCATCCTGTGGGAGTAAAATTTTGCCGGACCGCCGAAGAATTAAACAGGGGAAAGATACCCACCGAAAAGATAACCTTTTGTCAAATGGTCAAAATCTCCTCTCAGGGCGGCTATTTTTTCTCTTGTCCTAAGGAACAAATGGGCTGCCTGACCGCCCAGTTCATTTTTGGATTCCGGGCGGTTGAGGAGGTAGATATTGAACACCATCAGAAACAATTTGGTATTAACCGCGAAACCGCAGAGAGGTTAATAGCGATTAAGCCAAAGTTAAGAATTGGAGAGATAAAAGGGATTTTGGTCGCTCCCTTGGGGGAATTTGAACCAGAATTGGTGATTTTAATTCTTGATAGCGCTCAGGCTCTACCGATGCTGGAAGTTGTCGCGGCGGTAACCGGTAAGGACTTCTCCTTTCGCAATGGTATCAGTTCCGCCTTATGCTCTTATGGAGCAGTGGTCTCTTACCAAACCCAAGAACCAAATCTTTCTATCCCCTGTTTTGGTGCCAAAAGATTTGGGTTATTTCAAGATTCCGAACTGGTTTTTACCCTTCCTTGGACACTGGTGGAAAAAATCCTTCCGACCTTAGAAAAATGGAGAGCAACAAACCAGATCCATCTCCCGATTGTTCAGGCTTATCGCTCACCAACGAATCCTTTTGGGGGGAAGGAAAAATGATGAAAAACTTTGGGAAATGGGTCGTTTTGCTTCTCTTAATCGCTACCGTCGCCATCGTTCTTTTAGTTAAACGGGGGAAGAAAGAAGTGGCAGAAAAACCGATGGGAGAGGTCCAAAAACCGGAGACCATAAATTTGAAAATGGAAAAAGAAGAAAAAGAGGAACCGCTCAAAGAGCCAACTAAAAAAGAAGAGGCTAAAATGGAAAAAGATGTCTTAGCCCTGGTTGGCAATGGCAAAATTACGAAGGAATACTTAGAGGAAAAATATCAGTCTCTTCCCGATGAGTATAAAGATATGTATAAAAATGACAAGGAAGGATTTTTAGAACAGTTAATCATCAGGGAACTCCTTTTTCAAGAGGCAGCCCGGAGAGGCCTCACTAAAAATTTGGAAGATGTTTCCGAAGAGGAGAGGAAAAAAGATATGGCAATTGAACTCTTAATTCGGGAGCTCACCGAGAAGATTGAAATACCCGAGAAGGAGTTAGAGGATTTTTATAATGCCCACCAGAGTGAAATGGGAAAAAGTTATTCTGAGGTGAAGGAAGAGATAAGAAGTTATCTGAAGGAGCAGAAACAAGGAGAAGTGATTACTCAATACATTGATAACCTAAAAGAGAAGGTGAAAGTTATAAGAAATGAAGAGTGGATTAAAGAACAGAGAAGATTAAAACCACCCAACCCTCTGGATAAGGCATTAAAAAGTGGTAAACCAACGGTCTTAGACCTTGGTGCCGGCTACTGTGTGCCCTGTAAGATGATGAAACCAATCTTTGAAGAATTGGAAAGGGAATATGAGGGAAAAGCAAATATCATCTTGTTAGAAATCTCTGAATATCGCGATTTAGCCAATAGATACCGGGTAAGGGTAATTCCCACCCAGATATTCTTTGACAAAAACGGCAATCAATACTGGCGCCACGAGGGGTTTCTGGCCAAAGAAGAGATTGTAAAAAAACTGAAAGAATTAGGGGTGGAATAGTGAAAGGTATCTTCGTTTGGCTATCCGGTGCCATCCAATCAACACCGGTTTTTGCCTATTTCGCCTCTTTCCTTTGGGGTCTTTTAAGTATTCTATTAAGCCCTTGCCATTTAGCGAGCATCCCTTTAATTGTTGGCTTCATCAGTGGCCAGGAGAAACTTTCTACCCGAAGGGCATTCTTTTTATCCTTGCTCTTTGCCTTAGGCATTCTAATTACCATCAGCACGATTGGCCTAATCACAGGAATGATAGGCAGGGTCTTAGGTGATATCGGACCTTATGGCAACTATCTGGTAGCAATAATCTTCTTTTTGGTCGGACTCTATCTTTTAGAGATTATCCCTCTCCCCTTTTTTCAAAACATCAATCACCCGAACTTTAAGAAAAAAGGATTATTGGCTAGTCTGATTTTAGGCCTTACCTTTGGTCTTGCCTTAGGACCTTGCACCTTCGCTTATATGGCACCGATGTTAGCCATCACCCTAAGTATCACTACCACTAAATTTCTTTATGGGCTTTCCCTTTTAATTACTTACGGAATTGGCCACTGCTCAATCATTATTCTGGCTGGGACATTTACCGAGGTGATTCAGCATTACTTAAATTGGGATGCCCAGTCAAAAGGGAGTGCCCTCATTAAAAAAATATGTGGAATTTTAGTTATTTTGGGCGGTATCTATCTAATTTGGACCGCCTGAGTTAGGGAGGTGCTTTATGAAGATCCAGATTGCGGGACCTGGTTGCCCGAGATGTCAGGCAACCGAGAAGAATCTGAAAGACGCCTGTGCGGAATTGGGTATCGCCGCTGATATCTCCCATCTCTATGATATCAAGGAGTTCGCCAAGTTGGGTGTCTTAATGACCCCAGCGGTGATTATTGACGGCAAGGTCGTAATCTCGGGGAAGGTGCCAACCGTAGAAGAGATAAAGAAAATTCTTTCGGAATTAAAGAAGGAAGATTAGGGCGACACCAAGAAAAGAGATAATTGTTCCCAAAATTGCCGAAAGGCTAATCCTCTCCTTAAAAATCCAACGGGAGAGGGGAATTAAGATGACTGGTGGTAGAGCCATTAGGGTAGAAGCGATGCCAATTTTTGTCCTTTGAATTGCGATTAGGGAAAGACCAACCCCTAAAAATGGACCGAAGATTGCCCCACCAAGAAGGGGTAGAAAGATATTTCTATTTTGCAGTTTTTTAAAGGTTTTTCCCAAATTGCGCCAAAAGAGAGGGAAAAGCCAAAGGGTAGTAGTGCCAACTAAGACTCGGATGAGATTTCCCGAAATCGGAGAAAGGTTATTGCCCAAACCTTTTTTGGAGGCGAAAAGCCCTAACGCCTGACAGAAGGCAGCGCCCAGAGCGGAGATAATCCCAAACCGGTAATTGGTTGGTCTTCCGCCGTTTCTCTTCCCAATTGCCCAGGTGATGCCGAAAAGGGTGATAAGAATCGCCAAAATCTTTGCCTGACTCAGAGTTTCATTGAGAAAAATTCGGGCGAGGATTGAACCGAACACCGGAACCAGAGACATCACAAGCATCGTTAACCGAGGACCGAGAAGCACAAACGCCCGAAATAAAAGGGTATCGCCAATCGTAAAACCAATAAGACCCGAGAGACCGAGCCAGAACCAACTAAAACTACTTGCTAAAGGAGATAAACGACCAAAGATAAGGTAATGGGTAATAATTATAAAAGAAAAGGCAATTGTTAACCGCAACCGATTGACCATAAAGGCACCAATCTGCCGAGAAGCGAAAGTAAAGAAAATAGAACCAAAGGACCAAGAAAAAGCGGTGCCTAAAGCGGCAATCTCACCGAGATGGGAAAGCAACTGCCATTATATAATTAAAAAGATAAATATCAATAGATTTTAAGTTTGCTCTCTTTTCTAAAAACAGCTAAGAAATGATCCAATCCCTTTCCTAATACTAATTTTGGGTATCTCCCAAAACTTCAAAAGAAAGACAGTCTCTCTGATTAACTGAATTTTGTACTTGGTTAAGACATCGTTACCAGCCATAAGGTGGCAATAATCAGGAGAATAATAATCTAAAATAATAACCGGAAAATTAGCAAAATTCTCATTTAAATGAGTTAATCCTAAAGATTTGAGTTTTTCTAAAGGAGTTAAATTATTCATACCATAGCCAAAATGTGGTCTTTCGGTATTATAATATATCTGCCATTTTTGTGCTTCTTTTAGAAAATGGGAGCAATTTTTAAAAGTGGGTATCAAAGGAATATAAAACTCTTCATCGTCGGTTTTGTGTGACCTTTCTACTCTACCTTGA
>JBDRVQ010000034.1 GCA_039801905.1 candidate division WOR-3 bacterium
TCTTTAAGTTTAGGCTTAATTTATTTAAGGTTGAGGTATCATAGAGGATTTCCTTATTTTGCCGAATAAAGGTAACGAGATGGATAGAGGAGCGGAAACCTACTATTTCCCAGAGGATTTTTAAGTAAGGGATGAGGTCTTGGGTATAGATCTTCTTTCGTCCCCGTTTGTGGGTATAAGTGATAGTCGGGTTACCTACTAGTTTGGTTCCATCTTTGGTATAAATTACCTTACCGGTGCCATTGAGGAGGGTTATAAGATACTTTCGATGGAGATTAGTTATTTGAACTAATTCATTAAGAATTTCTGTTTTCTTCTTTTTTGATGCGGAATGATAATTTTTGGCATTAACTTTAATTATTGACCGTTTAATTTTCATCTTGTATATTTCCTTTGGCATCGTTATAACCATAAAGGCTCCCTCTATTACTTTTTAATATGGGAGGGAGCCTAAATTTTTTCAATGGTAAGATATTTTTGATTAAATAACCCATTTTCGGTAAGATTATTTTTGATGAAAACCGTATATTTGACTTTAATTTGATTTTCCGTAAGATTTTTGAGATTGTACGAATTATTATTTAAGGTGAGTATCGTTAGCCTTTCCGGGGCTTTGGCTCCTGGACCTTTAACCGCTGCCACCGCTACCTTAGGATTGAAGAGAAGTTGGAAGAGCGGGCTTCTCGTCGGTCTCGGTCATACGATAGTGGAATTGCCTTATCTCATCCTCCTCGCCTTGGGTGTGAGCGCTGCTTTTAAGCATTCCTTATTCCACCGAACCTTTGGGATTTTAGGCGGTCTCTTTCTCTTTTACTTTGGGTTTTCCACGATGGAGAAGGCGTTAAGATTAAATGAAAAGATAAAAGAACCTCCCCTCAGGAGAATAGAACAACCAATCCTTACTGGCATTTTCCTAACCCTATTCAATCCTTACTTCTTCACCTGGTGGCTGGGGATCGGCGCCTCCTTGATTTCCGAGGCGCTTGCTAAAAGAGGATTTTTTGGGGTTGGACTTTTGTATCTCTCCCATGTCTGGCTTGATTATGCCTGGCTCATCTTTATTGCCCGAATTGCTGCCCTCGGTCGATTGAACACGAAAATCTTTCGCGCTCTCTTGATAATTCTCGCCTCTCTCCTTATCTATTTTGGCGGCAAAGGTTTATGGCAATTTTTGTATTGACAAGAGATATTTTATCGGTATCATATGGGGTTAAAATGAAGATAAAAATTGAAGAGAAGGTTCTGGAAGTAGAGCCCAATTTGAAATTTAAGGATATTGTTAAAGATAATTGTCTGGCGGTAAAGTGGCAGGGTATTTTACTTGACCTCTCAGAACCGGTCCGAGAAGGGGAAGTGGAACCGGTATATTTCGCTTCGCCCGAAGGCAAGAGTATTTTTTGGCACTCTACGGCCCACCTTTTAGCCCAGGCGGTAAAAAGCCTCTTCCCTTCCACAAAGTTGGCAATCGGTCCGGCGATTGAGAAGGGTTTCTATTACGATTTTGACCCTCCGCTACCCTTTAAGGAGGAGGACTTAATAATTATTGAGAAGAAAATGGCGGAGTTGAGAGATAAAGATATTCCGATTGAACATATCTATTTGAGCCGGGAGGAGGCGCTCCGCTACTTTCAGGAAAAGGGAGAAGATTATAAGGTGGAAATCATTAAGGAAATCCCAGATGAGAAAATCTCTTGCTACCGCCAGGAAGAATTTTTAGACCTCTGCCTCGGACCCCATCTTTTGCGGACCGGATTGATCAAGGCTTTTAAGTTACTCTCGGTCTCCGGCGCTTACTGGCGTGGTTCGGAAAAGAACCGGATGCTTTCTAGAATTTACGGAATTTCTTTTCCCACCGAGGAAGAGTTAAATGATTTCTTAAACCGGTTGGAGGAGGCAAAACGCCGCGACCACCGAAAGTTAGGACCCGAATTGCAACTCTTCTCTTTTCACGAAGAGGCGGGTGCCGGGTTGGTCTATTGGCATCCCAAGGGGGCAATCGTCCGCCGAACGATTGAAAATTACTGGATTTCCCAACACGAAAGGCGGGGCTATAAAATTGTCTATACCCCCCATATCTTTAAGAGCGAAATCTGGAAACTTTCCGGTCATTACGACTATTATCGGGAGAATATGTTCCTTTTGCCTTTGGAAAATGAGGAGTATATCTTAAAACCGATGAATTGTCCGGGGCACATCTTAATTTATAAGTCACAGGTGAGGAGTTATCGGGAATTACCACTCCGGTTTGCGGAATTAGGTACTGTCTACCGAAACGAAAAGTCTGGTACACTCCACGGTATGCTCCGGGTTCGGGGCTTCACTCAGGACGATGCCCATATCTTTTTAGCAGAAGAGATGGTGGAGGACGAGGTAAAAGAAATCTTAAAACTCTCCCAGGAGATGCTTTCCGATTTTGGTTTCAATCGCTACTTCGTAGAGTTATCGGTCCGCGACCCAAAAAATAAAGATAAATATATGGGAAGCGATGCGGAATGGGAAATGGCAGAATCTGCCTTGAAAAAAGCCCTCAACGAATTGGGGATTGATTACAAAACCGCGGAGGGGGAGGCGGTCTTCTACGGACCAAAAATTGACTTAAAACTTTTAGATAGCTTAGACAATGCCTGGCAGGCAACAACCATCCAATTTGATTTCAACCTCCCCCGCCGGTTTGATGTCCGGTATATCGGCCGAGATGGTTATACCCATCAGGCGGTTATCATCCACCGGACAATTTTGGGTTCCTTAGAGAGGTTTCTGGGTGCCTTAATTGAGCACTACGCGGGAGCACTTCCGGTCTGGCTCTCCCCCATTCAAGCCCGCGTCCTCCCTATCACCGATAAGGAAATACCTTATGCGGAAAAAATCTTTTCTCACTGCCAAAGGGAAGGAATTAGGGTGGATGCGGATTTCCGAGCGGAAAAGATTAACTATAAGATAGCGGAAGCGGAGCGCTTAAAAATTCCTTATATTTTAATCGTGGGCAAAAGGGAAGTAGCGGAAGGGAATGTTTCTTTAAGAAAGAGAAGAGAGGGGGTTATCGGAACAAAGAGTTGGGAAGAAGTTATTAATCTCATCAAGGAGGATATAGAGAAGAAACGTTAAAAATGAAACAGGAGCGCATTAGGGTAAATTTTTTAATAAAGAGTCCTTATGTCCGAGTGATCGGACCGGATAAGAAACAGATTGGTATTATGCCCACCCGCGAGGCGATGGAATTGGCAAAAAGGCAGGGTTTGGACTTAGTGGAGATTTCACCCAATGCTGACCCCCCCGTTTGCTATATTACCGACTTCGGAAAATATATGTACGAGTTAAAGCAGAAACAGAGGGAGGCGAAGAAGAAACAGAAGACCACAGAATTAAAGGAGGTTCGCCTCTCTTACAAAATTGATGACCACGACTATCAGACAAAACTGCGAAAGATTAAAGAAATTCTTAATGCCAAAAATCGGGTGAAAGTGGTCTTGAAGATGCGGGGAAGAGAAGCCCTTTATAAAGATAAAGCCTTAGCACTTTTAGACCGGCTGACTAACGACCTCTCGGGGATTGGTCAACCCGAAGGTGTTCCCCGTTCTTTGGGGGAGGCCGGTAAGATTATCCAACTTACCTATTTACCCAAATGAGAGATGAAACTAAAAACCCTTAAATCTTTGAAGAAGAGGATAAAAATCACCGCTACGGGAAAGTTACTCCGCCGCCGGGCGGGAAAGAGTCATCTGCTCACAGGGAAAAGAAAGGCAAGAAAAAAACGGTTGCTCAAACCGACCGTCACCAAAAAATCGGTTGCGAAGAAGTTGAAACCATTTTTATCCGCATAAGGAGTTAATATGCCAAGAGTAAGAACTGGACCTTATACGAGAAAACGGAGGAAGAAGTGGTTAAAGCAGGCGAAGGGATATTGGGGCGGAAGACATCGCCTCTACAAGACCGCCCGCGTCGCCGTGATGCGCGGTTGGCTCTCCGCCTATCGGGACCGAAAATTGAGGAAGAGAAACTTTCGCCGGCTCTGGATTCTGAGACTTTCGGCGGCCCTTCGCCCCCTCGGGATCTCTTACAGCCGATTTATCAACTGCCTGAAAAAGGCAAATGTGGAAATTAACCGAAAGGTTCTTTCGGAAATGGCGCTGAGAGAACCGGAGGAGTTTCACGCCTTAGTAAAATCGGTGGTCCAATCTTCTTCCGTATGACAGTTCCCGAGATTGAAGAGATCGGCAGAAAGGCAAAAGAGGAGATCGCCGGTGCGGAAAACTTACTCCTTCTTAACGATTTAAGAATAAAATACTTAGGGAGAAAAGGAATCCTCACCGGAATCTTACGAGGCTTAAAAGACCTGCCCGAGGGGGAAAGGAGGAATGTGGGTCGGATTGCCAATCTCTTAAAAGAGGAAATCTTAGCCCTCCTTAAAGAAAGAGAGGCTACCCTCTCTTCCCAGAAACCGGTTCTTCCCGAGATTGACCTCACTTTACCAGGGAGGAGGCTCTGGATCGGTCGCCGTCATCCCATCTCCCAGGTCTTGGATGAAATCTGTGAGATTTTTGTCGGCATGGGCTTTAAGGAAGAGATTGGACCAGAGATTGAAGATGAGTGGCATAACTTTTCCGCCCTCAATATTCCCGAAGACCATCCGGCAAGGGATATGTTCTCCTCCTTTTATTTGGATAGTGGCAAACTCTTACGAAGCCATACCTCCCCGGTTCAGATCCGGGTGATGGAGAGAGAAAGACCGCCGATTCGCATCATCGCGCCGGGTCGGGTATTTAGACCGGATGATTTTGATGCCTCCCACGCCCCAAATTTCCATCAGGTGGAAGGACTTTATGTTGACGAAGGGGTCACATTCGCTGACCTTAAAGGAACCTTACGGGAATTTTGTCAGAAGATGTTTGGCCAAGGGATAAAGATGCGCTTCCTCCCTTCTTATTTCCCTTTCACCGAACCTTCCGCTGAGGTGGCTATCTCTTGTGTCAATTGTTATGGCTCGGGTTGTCAAACCTGTAAAGGAACAGGCTGGTTAGAAATTTTGGGTTGTGGGATGGTTCATCCTCAAGTTTTGAGAAATTGCGCCATTGATCCCGAACGCTACACCGGCTATGCCTTTGGATTGGGGGTGGAGAGGGTAGCGATGATTAAATACCGAATCCCGGATATGAGGTTATTTTACGAGAATGATTTAAGATTTTTGGAAGAGTTTTAATTGACCTCTTTCTATGAAACAGGAGATTATCAAAGTTGAAAAACCGGAAGGGGCAAATGTGATCTTGGGGCAAAGCCATTTTATTAAAACGGTTGAAGACCTTTACGAGGCAATCACCTCTTCGGCGCCGGCAGCAAAATTTGGTATTGCCTTTTGCGAATCTTCCGGACCATGTCTGGTACGTAGTGAAGGGAATGATGGAGATTTGGTGAAGATAGCCGAAAAGAATGCCTTAAAAATCGGTGCTGGGCATTCCTTCGTTATCATCTTAAAGGACTCTTATCCCATTCAAGTCTTAAAAGCGATTAGGGATGTCTTTGAGGTGTGCACCATTTATGCCGCAACCGCCAATCCCTTGGAGGTGGTGGTGGTAGAGAGCGAAACGGGTCGGGGAATTTTAGGAGTGATTGACGGTAGCAAACCGAAAGGGGTAGAAACGGAGAAAGATAAAGAGGAGAGGAAATCTTTCTTACGAAAGATCGGGTATAAGTTATAACCAGAAAAATTTGCCCCATCCTTTTAGAAATTTATCTTGATTTGCCTCCGGATTTTTATATAATAAAAAACAATGAAATCTCTTCCGATAAAAACCGCAATTAGTCTCTTCCTCCCACTTTTTCTTTTCGCCTCCCTTTCTTTAATCCGAGAAGATGAAAGGGGAGCGGAGATTGTTTACGAGAATCAACTGGAAAAGATTTTCCCTGGCTATCCCCCCGAGATTGCCGAAGGGAGGAAAATAGACGATTATCCTTTACCGACAATTGAGTTCTTTTTGGGAATTCCCCAAGAAGGTAGAGTATTTCTTTCCGCTACCGGCCAAAAAGAGACTTTCATCAAAGGCGATTTAGCGTATGATATTGAGGGCAATCCGATTAAAAAATTGCCAGAGAAAAAGGCTCTGGCGGAGATAAAAAGTATTGAGTATTTAAGAGATATTCGTTTCGCCCGAGTCCGTCTCTTTCCCGTCCAGTGGTTAGGCAGTGGATTTCGGGTTTATAATGAGATAAGAGTGAATGTCTTCTATGAGAAAGCGCCCGTGATTGTGGAGGGTAAGGATTACTTTGATGATATCTACGAGATACTTTTTATTAATGGCAAAAAGGCAAAATTTTATAAATCATCAAACCACTTGGCCCGGGAAGGAAGCATCTTCTTTGAGCGGGGTCTTGATTGGGTGAAGATAAAAATTGATTCTACGGGTATCTATCAAATCTCGGGCGAAGAGTTAAAAAAAGTTGGCGTCAACCTCACGGCAATAAATCCAAAAACCTTAAAAATCTACCACATCGGCAAATTTACCACCAACTACCTTTATCCGGATACGATGATTGAGTTGCCAATCTATGTGGCGGGAGAAGAGGATGGACGGTTTGATGAGAAAGACTTTATTCTCTTCTATGGAGAGCACCTGAAGAGTCTCTATACCAACTTCAATTTTTACTGGCTAACCTGGGGGATAAAAGAGGGAAAGAGGATGAAAAGATATTCGGTTAAACCTCTACCCAATGCCTCCCATTTGACCACGGGTGAGGATTCCTGCCATTTGGAATTTGACCTTTTATGCCCCGCCCGTTCCGGACTCCTATGGCTCTGGCAATATTTCGCCAAGGCACGGGGGAAAGAGGAAACCTATTCCTTAAAATTTATTCTCCATCACGCCAAGACCTTAAAGAAGATAGGTGTTGCCTTTTGTGGAAAATCGGATAGCGCCCGCCTCCGCTTCTACCTGAACGAAAAACTCTTAGATTCCTTCGCCTTCAAAAGAGAAAATCCACCCACTCCCTCTCTCTTCCGAAAGGAACTTCAAGAAGTGATTGGCGAAAGTGTGGAATTAAAAATCTCTCTCTACGGGGAAAAGGAACAAGAGGTCTACCTTGATTATCTTGACCTCCTCTACGAGAAAAACCTTCTTGGAGAGAAAAAGGTAAACCAGTTGGCGATGACGATTAGAGAGAGGGGAAATCATAATGTCTCTTCCACCATTGTTCCTAAACCTTCCTATCTCTTTGAGATTATCTCCGATACCACTACCGGAGTCCCGGACGTAAAAATTCTTGAAGATTTTTCTCTCCACGGTGAGACTTTGACCTTTGGTAAGACATTTTATTACCCCTGTCGGTTTTTAATCACCAACGAGTACGGTTTTAGAAAATGCCTCTCCTTGGAACTAAAAAGACCACAACGACTCCGCCGGAAAAGTTTCGCCGGAGATTATTTTGTTATCACTCCGAATGAGTTTTTTAAAATTGGGCAACTCTTAGCCCAATACCGGCAAAATAACATTATTGACCTGCCCCGGGCAAAGACAGTGGTTGCCACCCTTTCTGATATCTATGACGAATACGCCTTCGGGATTGAAGAACCCGGAGCGATTAAGAAATTCTTAAAGGAGAAGAGACCTTACTACGTCGTCCTAATTGGTGATGCCACTTATGACTACCGGGGACTCCTTCCCTATAGGAAATATCCCGGGGTGCCAACTTATGAATACGGCTATGATTTTTCCCCCAATCCTTACACCGATAAGGCTTATGCCTGTGATGCCTGGTATGCGGATTGGGACGGGGAAGGTGGGTCGCCGGATATTATCCTCTCCCGTTTACCCGGACGTAACGAAAATGAGTTCCGGACCTTTCTTGAGAAGATTAAGAATTTTGAACGGAGTAAGGCTTCTTACCGCCAACGTTTTCTTTTAGCCGGGGACGACGAATTCAACGGCTACTATGACCGGCCGGATAATATAAGATTTGGCACCCACATTGAACAGTGCGAAGGGCTTGCCAATCTTTTAGGTTCGGAATTTGAACCGGTGAAAATTTATTTAACCGAATATCCTTATCCCCAACCGAATGATAAACCCAAGGCACGGCGGGCTCTCATTTCGGCTCTCAATGAAGGAGTAGGAATGATGGCTTATTTTGGTCACGGTTGGGTTGGTTGGTTGACTCACGAAAAATTCCTTGATTTAAACTCCCTATCCCAACTTAAAAATCGGGATAAACCCTTCTTCGGCTTTTATGGTAGTTGCGGAGTTGGAAAGTTTGATGAGACCGAACAGGAGTGTCTCGCGGAAGAGTTGCAAAGGATGGAAGGAGGAGCGATTGCCACCGTCGCTGCCACTAAGGGGACAATTTCTACAACCAATTACTTTTTCGCCCAAGCCCTCTTTGCCCCAATTATTGCTCAACCGGCAGTCCCCATTGGTAAAGGCTTTTTAACCGCCTGGTTCTATGACCGAAAATACCACCTTTTCGGTGATGGGGCAACCTTCATCCCTCTCATCCGAAGGACCTTGCCCCTTTCCGTAAGCCCCTGCACCTTAAAACCGGGAAGTTTGATCACGGTCAATTGCGATACGACCAGAATGAGGGAAGGATATTATCAGATAACCGCCTCCGCACCCAAACTATACCGCTTCTACCGCTCCCACCTCTGTTCCCTCATCTATACCCTTCCCGGGGAAATTTTCTTTTTGGGCAGAGGAAAGTTAACTTCGGAAGGGATTAATGCGAAATTTCTTTTTCCTAAGCTTCCTTATCCGGAGGTCCGATATGTTGAGAATGGGAGTTATACCATACTCCCCAATACCGCTAAGATAAGAGTTTGGACCTTTGCCCAGGATACGGGGATTTCTTACCTCCGGGATAATCTCTATTTCTTAAATCAAGAGTTTATCTCTCCGGATAGTTTTGGTCCGGAATTGAGGCTTTATATCAAAGGAAAAGAGATAGGGGAAACAGCCCTTGTGGAAAGGGAATTTATCCTTCACGGCAAAATTTATGACGAAAGCGGTATCGCCCTTCTTAAAGATTATCCCTTAGGTTTTTATTTTAACGGCGGAGAGGATTTTCATGATTTAAGGGAGAGAATTCAATTTGAATTCTCCTCTTATCAAAATGCCAATTTCTCTTATCCTTTGAGGATTGCGGAACCTTGTTCCCTCACCTTCATCCTTTATGATAATTTGGGCAACGAGACGAAAAAGGTTTATAAACTCAACCCAATAGCCGAGACCAGCCTAATCATTAGAAATAACCTCTACCTCCAAAATAAGGGTTCTGGTTATTTCACATTCTATCTCTCCTTACCCGCTTCCCTCACCATAAGGATTTATACCATCTCTGGTCGTTTTCTGAAAGAGATTAGAACGGTGGGTAGGTTAGGTTTCAATCGGGTCTATTTTGATGGTTTGGACCGGTTTGGGCGAAGACTACCCAAGGGACTCTACCTCTATCAGATCGGTGCCCAGACATTTGACCAGAAAAAGGCTAAACTCCTTGATAAATTTCTCATCCCTTAAAAACTGTTGACTTTCTAAATATTTTTGTTAAACTTCAAGATGTTTTTTCTTTCTCTTTTTTTCTTTTATTTCATTTCCGAGCCGCGCCTCTCCTTTTCCCCTCCTTCGGTAGTAATTACCTTTGAGACAGCAAAACCGGTAAGGGCGGAGTTGCTTTATGGCAAGGAAGGTTTAGAAAAGGCGGTTTTAAAAGGAGAGAGGAATAATAAGCATAAGTTTATTTTAAGGGATTTGACCCCGGGGAGTTATCATTTCCGATTGCAGGCGGATACCTTTAGTTCACCACTGTATTATTTCTCCTACCCCTCCCCGGAGAAGTTTCGTTTCCTCATATTACCATCGGGAATGGAGAAGGATAGGAAAATTTCTAACCTTCTCTTGGCGTCACCACCAGATTTTATCGTAGCCAATTCTTCCATCTCCAAAGAAAAAGATGGGAAAAAATTTCTTATCCCGGTCCTCTCTTGTGACCAACTTCTCATTTCTCAATCCCCGCCTGCTCCCTCTTTCCGGGAAGGGGAATTTCCAAAAGATAGTTCTCCCTTCTCTCTTCGTTTTCTCCCCTTAGGAAAGGATTCGGTAGATTTTTACCTCTCCCCACCCGGAGAAAGAAACGGGTTTGATATCATTTTCTTAATCGGTGGGAATACCTTCCTCCGCAGTCATCCGGTAACGAAAAACCCTTATGACCCAGACCGATCCGGTCTCATCGTCTCCGGAGATAAAGAATATTACGGAGAGAAAGGAACGGTCTATTTTATCATTCCGGATTGGGAAAATCCCTTCCCATTAGATTGGCGAAAAGGGAATCAGTATCTTGCCTTTGCCCAATCCGGTAGGGGTTTTGTAGAGGTCCTGAAAGAGGATAAAAGTTTAAAAGTGAAGACCTCAATCTTAAACCACCTCGGAGATTATGAGGTGGTTGATAGTTTTTCATTCAACCGAGAAAGAGAAGAAGAGGCATTAAAAATTTCTAAGGTGCGGGTGAAGGAGGTGAACGGTTTCTCAGCGAAAATCTGTTGGGAGACAAACCTCAGTGCCGTTTCTATGATTGAATGGGGAACCGAACCAAACCGTTATCTCTTCCGTTACCCCCCCTTAGACCTCCAACAGGTCTTCACCACCGAGCATTCTCTCTATCTCTTTGGGCTTTCGCCAAATAAGAGATATTACTACCGGGTTGGTGTCCGGCGCGGCGAAAGAATTGTCTGGTCGGAAGAGAATAACTTCATTACCCTCTCCCCCAATGGGAAAGAGGTTCTCCTCCCGATAAATTTCGCCCACCCTACTTACAAAACGGATTTCCATTTCTTTGCCGTCTCCCCTCATACCTATTCCCAGAGGGATAACGGTACCCAGTTTATTGGTCTCTGGGATAAAGATCTATCTTTCACCATCTCCTCAGACGAAAGCCTCACTTGCCGGGCGAGCCAGCATTGGATAAAAAATTCCCAAGTCGCTTCTTGGTCTTTCCCTATCCCCTCCGGAGGTTATTACTATGAGATTGGCAGTTTTTCCCATCCGGAATTCTCTGGGCGTACCAGAATTAAAATTGAAGGTAAGACCTTGGAAAAGGAAGAAGGGGATACCACTTTTTTCGGAGAGATAGAAGTTAACGATGAAGAACTAAACTTAGAATTGGGTTATGGCGACTCTTTAATCCCCGGATATTCGGGCATCAGTTATCTCATCCTCTCCTCCCAACCGAGGAAAAAGAAAGAGGAAGAAGTCTTTCTCCTTTCTGTCAGCCCGAATCCCTTTAAGGATAAGACCGTAATCAAATACCATCTCTCCTCCGCCCGCCGGGTGATCTTAGAAATTTACGATGGCTTGGGAAAGAAGTTATTCACCTTAAAAAATCGGTTTGAAAGGAAAGGTTACCAGGAATGCGTCTGGGATGGTAAAGACCTGAATGGCTCACCCTTGCCGGATGGTATCTATTTCATCAACCTCCGCACCGAAGAGCAACCGGGTGGGCAGGTAAAGGTCTCCCTCTTCCGCCGATAACTCTTTTGCCCCAGCAAAAGGCAGCACCTTCCTCTTTTCCCTTTTCCAAGATGAGAGTTCTTTTAGCCTTCGGACACAAAATATTTCCCTCTTTCTCACACCAAAAGTCATTATCTCTTCCTCAGAAAGATTTCTATTAAGACCAGAAAGGATTAGGTCAATCTTCTCATAACTAATTCCCAAAACTGACTCATCCGTTATCCCCTTCATCATATCCGGAGAAGGTTTTTGGTCTATAACTTCTTTTGGCAGACCTAAATAATTTGCCAGGGCTCGGATTTGGGTCTTATAGAGACCTAAAAGAGGTGAGATCGGCAAGTCATCAATCCCATCTTTCACAAACCAGCCGATTTCGTATTCCGAACGGTTGGTGGCGCCCAAGAGGATAAGTCCTTTCTCCCTTCCCTTCGCCTCTAAGACCTCCCGCCGGTAGCGATGGCGGATGTTGAAACTTCTTTCAATCGGCAAAATGCCGGAAGAAAATAAGAAACCTTTAAGCCAATTCTCACCTCTTTCTTTTTGGGAGATGGTGAGAAGAAAAGGGGACTCCTGGAATAAGAAGAAATATAACCGATTGAGCAATCGGTTAAAAAGACTGGAGAAAGCGATTATCTTCATAGCCTCGGGTTGGTAGAGACCCTTTTTTCTCATTGCGGGCTCAATATCAACTACTTCCAATTTCCAATCCAACCATCTCGCCAAAATCTCAGCCCGGATTCTAAAACCCTTTTCGCTATCCCGGTCGTAAAGATAAAATAAGGAGACCTTATCTTTACCCAATGCCCGGACTGAGAGGGTAGCTAAAACTGCACTATCAATCCCACCGCTGAGACCGATTATTACCCCATTTGCCGAATGGGCGTCAACCACCCCTTTAATAAACTCTTCAATTTTTAAGGAGACCTTCTGACAATCAATCGCCAATAAGGAAGTAAATTTTTTCATCTTCTATCTCTATTATCCTAACAGGTCTCTCTCCGTCAAGGGAAACCAGAAGTCTAATCCCCCTTCTTCCTAAGGTGAAAAGTAGGGATTGACAGAAAGGAATATTTTTTTATAATGGAGTGAGCGAGGATGGCGGAATTGGCAGACGCACTGGATTTAGGATCCAGTGAGGCAACTCGTGGGGGTTCAAGTCCCCCTCCTCGCAAAGAATCTGATTATTTCTAATATGGATTTAACAGTTACCGAACGGAAGGAATACCTAAAAGAACTCTCGGTCACCATTGAACCAACCGAGATGCATAAGAAGATTGAAGAGCTATTAAATGAATATAAGGATAAAATTACAATTGATGGATTTCGCAAAGGAAAAGTCCCACCCCCAATCATTTTAAGAAAATTGGGTAAGGAATTGGAATCACTTGCCGCTCAGGAGATAGTTGAGGAGACAGTGGAGAAAGTGGTAAGGGAGAAAAACTTCCATCTCATCGCCGAGCCCAAAATTACCGATTTTGAAATCACCCCAGAAAAATCCCTCCGCTTCACCGCCCTCTTAGAGGTCTTACCCGAATTTCCTCTGAAAGAATACAAAGGGATACCCCTCATTAACCCAGAGATTACGGGTTTTGAAGAAGAATTTGAAAGGCGCGTCCGCTTCCTCCAAGAGAAATCCGCCACCTACCACAGCACAGATGAGCCAGCAGAAAATGGTGACATCCTATTTTTGGATTACAAAATTTTCTTGGGGGAGGAGAAATTAGAAGAGGTCTCCGCCTATCGTTTCCGTTTGGGAGAGGAGAAAAACTTCCCGGAGTTAAACGAACATCTCCGGGGTATAAAGAGGGGGGAGAGGAAAGAGGTCTTAGTAAAGATCCCAGAATCCTTCCCGGAGGAGAAGGTAGCGGGAAGGGAAGTCCGTTTTGAAATTTTGGTCCGGGATGTAAAAAAAGAGGAACTGCCTAATTTAGATGAAGAGTTCGCCAAAAATTTAGGTTATAATAGCCTGGCGGAATTGGGAGAAGAGATTAAGGGGTTAATCCTTGAGGAATGGGAAGAGAGGCGCCTTGCCCTCTTAAAGAAAGAGATTGAAAAATACCTCCTCAATAATTACGATTTTGCCGTACCCGATTCTTTAATTGAAAGGGAGATTGACCTTCTCTTAATTGAGAATAAACTAAAAGACCAAAAGGAGACCCGAGAGAAACTCCTCCCCCTGGCTAAAAATCGGGCGAAGTTATGGATCATCCTTTCCCGAATTGCGGAAAAAGAAAATTTACTACCCACCAAAGAGGAGATAGAAAATTATCTCAATCAACTTTCTCTCACCGAAGAGGAGAAGGAAAAATTGGTGCATAGTCAATTCTTGAAAGAGAGGATTCTGATGGATAAGGTACTAAACTTTCTCTTAAAAGAAGCAAAGATTGGAGGGGAAGATGTATTACATACCAATCGTGATTGAACAGACGGGAAGAGGAGAAAGGGCGTATGATATCTATTCCCGCCTCTTGAAAGAGAGGATCATATTTTTAGGTTCTCCGATTGACGACACCGTGGCGAATTTGGTGATTGCACAACTCCTCTTTTTACAGGCGGAAGACCCGGAGAAGGATATCTACCTCTATATCAATTCCCCAGGGGGTTATATCTCTTCTGCCTTGGCAATTTACGATACGATGCAGTTTGTAAGACCAAAGGTCTCAACTATCTGCATGGGTATGGCGGCAAGCGCCGCTGCCGTCCTTTTAGCTGCCGGCACCCCAAAAAAGAGACTCGCCTTGCCCAACTCCCGGATTATGATCCACCAACCGGAGATTCACGGCTTATCCGGCCAGGCAACAGACATTCAAATCCATGCCCGCGAGATCGCCCGGCTCAAAGACCGGCTCAATGAAATCCTCGCCAAGCATACCAACCAACCGAAGGAGAAGATTGAGCGGGACTCCGACCGGAACTTCTTTATGTCCGCGGAGGAGGCAAAGGAGTATGGCATCATTGACGAGATAATCACGAGGGAAGATGAATCAAAAAGAACCGTCTCAGAAGAGAAGAGATAAAATCCGTTGCTCCTTCTGCGGTCGGACCGAAGATGTTTGCCGGCGCCTCATCTCCGGAAAGACCGGTTATATTTGCGACGACTGTGTTCGGATTTGCCATAATTTCTTGAAAGAGGAGGAAAAATACCGCCCCTTCTCCCAAAGTCGCACCCTCACCTCCCCACCGGAGATAAAGCGCTTTTTGGACGAATACATCATCGGCCAAGAAAGGGCGAAGAGGGTAATCTCGGTTGCTGTCTATAACCATTACAAAAGGGTCTTCTCCCCACCGACCGATGTGGAGATGGAGAAGAGCAACATTTTACTCATCGGTCCCACCGGGGTGGGTAAAACCCTTTTGGCGGAGACCTTAGCCAAATATCTCAATGTCCCATTTTCTATCTCCGATGCCACCCCCCTAACCGAAGCCGGTTATGTCGGTGAAGATGTGGAAAATATCCTTTTGCGCCTCATTCAGGCCGCAAATTTTGATATCGCCTTAGCAGAAATCGGTATCATTTATATTGACGAAATTGACAAGTTGAGCCGAAAGTCTGATTCTCCTTCTATCACCCGGGACGTCTCCGGAGAAGGAGTCCAGCAGGCACTATTAAAAATCTTAGAAGGAACGATCGCCCATTGCCCTCCCCAAGGCGGTCGCAAACATCCGGAAGCCCCTTTCATCCCGATCAATACCAAAAATATCCTCTTCATCGCCGGAGGCACTTTTGAAGGCTTGGAAAAGATTGTGGAGAAGCGCTTGCGGCAGACAAGTTTGGGATTTCACGCCCCAGAAACGAAGAGGTTGACTACCGAAGAGATATTATCCCAGGTGGAGCCGGAGGATTTACTCCGCTACGGATTTATCCCCGAATTTATTGGGCGTTTTCCGGTGATCGCCACCCTTCATCCCTTATCAAAGGAGGCACTGGTAGAAATCCTCACTAAGCCCCGCAATGCCCTCATCAAACAATTCCAACGTTATTTTGAAATGGAAGGGGTAAAACTCACCTTCACCCCAGAAGCTTTAACGAAGACTGCGGACTTAGCACTTAAAAAAGGGACGGGTGCCCGTGCCTTAAAGAGTATTTTGGAAAATGCCCTCTTAGAGATTATGTTTGAACTGCCAAACCGGGCTTCGGAGATTAGTGAATGCATCATCACCCCCGAGGTAATTACCGGGGAAAGCGAACCCATCTATATTGAAAAGTCAAAGAGGAAAAAGGCGGAGTAAAATTAAGGATTGATGGGAAGGAGAATTATTTTATCTCTCTTTATCCTCTTTGCCTTCGCTTTTGGTCAAAAAGGAAGTTTAGAAGTCTGGGCGAAGATCACCTCCCGGGCGACAAAAAAACAACTCCCCATCACCATCGCCGAATTTACCCACCCAAAAGAGATTTCTCTTTCCCTCAAGGAGATGGCGGATAATTTAAGAAAGGTCCTTATCGCCGACCTTGACTTCTCCCTATATTTCCGCATTCTCTCCTCTAAGGATAACTATAATACCGAGGAGGGAAAGATAGAATTCAGTAGATGGCAACAGACCGGGGCTAAAGTGCTTATCTGTCCCGATTTATTTACAAAACGGGGTGTGGTAAATATCAGAATCCGGGTCTACGATCTTGAATTGCGAAAGAAGTTAAAAGATTTTAATTATGGGTATTTTGGTGACTGGCGCTGGCTCGCCCATACCATTGCCGACGATCTGATTAAACTATTAACCGGGGAAGAAGGGGTCTGCCGCACCAAAATTGTCTTCTCCTACAAAAAAGGGAAGGGAAAGGAATTGGCGCTCATTGACTACGATGGGGCAAATTTTATTCCCTTAACCAATGACGGTGGGCTAAAATTGTATCCGGAATGGTCACCAAATAATGAAGAGATTGCCTATTCCTCTTATTCCGGAAGCAACCTCAATCTCTATGCCTATAACCTAAAGATGCGCCGTTCCCGACTCATCTCCGCTTCCAGTGGATTGAATACCACTCCCGCTTATTCCCCAGATGGTAAACATATCGCCTGCGCCGTCACCGCCGAACGCTCCTTAGACCTCTATCTCATCACCGGGGATAAGAAAAATCGGATCACCTACGGCCACTCCATAGATATTTCCCCTTCCTTCTCCCCCTCAGGCCAACAACTCGCCTTTTGCTCCGACCGGAGTGGTAGTCCGCAGATTTATTTAATTAATGTTGACGGCACAAATCTCTACCGCTTAACCACCTTTGGCTCTTACAACACCTCTCCCTGTTGGTCACCGAAGGGAGATTTAATCGCCTATACCGGAAGGACTGGGGAGGGACGAAATCAAATTTTTATCACCGACATTACCGGTAGTTTCTTCCGCCAACTCACCTTTGAGGGAAATAACGAGGAGCCTTCCTTCTCCCCGGATGGTCTCCATATCGTCTTCGCCTCCAACCGGACCGGCTCTTGGGAAATCTGGGTGATGCATTGGGATGGTTCCGGACAGAAACAACTCACCAACCTGGGAGGCGCATTCTCCCCTTCCTGGTCAAAGAGATTTAGATAAAATCCGCCACCGGTCTCCTGTTTATAGAGATCGTGACCACCCAAAAGTCAGAATAGGTGCCCAGGGGAATCCTACGCCATTAATCATCCCCAATTAGGCTCCCGTTTTCCCTTCGGATTAAACCCATAGTTAGAGAAAGGATTAAACTCTTTATTATCCCTTCTATTAAACTCTGAATTAGAGTTCCAATTATACCCTCTTTTAGAGTATTTATTAAATCCCCAATTAAACCCTTTATTAAATTTCCAGTTAAATCCAAAATTAAGCCTTTCCTTATAACTTCTATTATCCCTTCCATTAGATCCCCGATGCCATCCCCTGTATGCTACACCCCTTTTTATAAAGATAAATCCCTCCTGTTTGATAAAGTTTTTTATTATTTAATGCCATTTTTATTAAGTCCTAATTACCCGATAACACCTCCTCAATCTCTCTTCAAGGGTTGGGATTAGAACCCAATAACTTACCTTAATAACTTCTTTTAACTTCTTCATAGCCCTCTATAATAAATACGGAAATACCCCCCATTTTCTGACACTAAATTTTCCCTTTTTAAGAAGATAGGAAGAGGTTTATTTTGGCAAGGTATCACATCTTTTGGTCACAATCACTATTAATGTTTCTACGGAAACTTGAAAAATTGGTTAATTTTTTTATGATTATAGATTATGAAAAAATTTATTAAGTCTTGGGGACCGGTTTTAATCTTTGTCGCCTTCATCCGCTCCTTTGTTGTTGAGGCGTTTATGGTACCAACTGGTTCTATGGAAGATACGATTCTCATTGGTGATTTTATGCTCGTCACAAAATTTAACTTCGGCATAAAACTCCCTTTCACCACCAAAACCATCATCCCCACCGGTGAGCCGAAAAAAGGGGATATTGTCGTCTTCCGCTATCCCTTGGACCCAGATTCTCCCCAACCCGAGGAGAGATATGTGAGAATTTTCCCCAGATTTCTCCCCCTCCTACCCATCTACTGGTCAAAGGATAAAAATTTTTTCCACTGGTATGCCCCCCGGAACTTTGTCAAGAGGTGTGTGGCGGTGGAAGGGGAGACGGTGATGGTAAGAAATAAGGTACTTTATGTCAACGGCAAGACTCTTCCCGAGCCTTATGCCCTTCATAAAGATAATTGGCTCTCTTCTGGTTTAAATATAGATAGTGATTCCTTCCAAAAATTATGGGAGGAAGGACTTCTCGCAGAAAGGATTGAGGTGCGAGACAACTTCGGACCGGTGGTGGTGCCGAAAAATTGTATCTTCGCTATGGGCGATAATCGGGATAACTCTGCGGATTCTCGCTTCTTCGGACCGCTGGATAAAAAATACCTAAAAGGGAAGCCATTGCTCATCTATTTCTCCTCCGCTGCCGCCCCTAACCTTTTAAGAATCATCCTCTCCCCCGGAAGCATCCGTTGGGAGAGGGTAGGCCGTTTAGTGCGCTGAGAAAACTTTCTCTTCCTTCTTCTAATGAACGTCTTTCATCAAAATAAAATCTTACCATAGCTAGGATGTAAATTTTGTTGATAATTTGGATACTTTTCATTCTTCGTCTTCTATGGAAAGACTATACTTTTTACGATATGCCTCGTCAAGTCTTTTTAGAAGTTGGGTTATTTCATTAAACATTTCTAAGTAAGAGAGGGAAGATTTCCGTTTTATTATCTCCTGTTTCTTCTCCTCCTCTACTTCCTTTGCTTTTAAAACCCGATTGA
>JBDRVQ010000035.1:0-14802 GCA_039801905.1 candidate division WOR-3 bacterium
GCGCCCGGGCAATGGATACTGCCCTCTCTTCTGGTGGCGGTGCCTTTTATTCCTTTGCCCAAAGTATTGCCTCTTTTGCCACCGCTTGCTATTTGAAAGATTTTAACAAATCATTAATTAAAGAGATAGTAAGTTTTAAGCCATTATTGAGAACAATTTCAGAAGGTGGTATATTATAATGTAATTGAGGTTTTAATGGATGGTGTTTTAGGGAGAGAAGAAAAGACAGGGCAAAGGGAGGGTTTATGCTCAGCAATCATAAAAAAGTGGGATTGGTTTGGTTAATCATCCTCTTTGCCGTTTCCATGGTAATGGCAGGAGGGAGAAAGCCACCGGAGATATATCCCGCCACAAAAATAACGGAACTGACTCCCGAGGAGATGAGGATAATTGACAGTGCATATCTCCAATCGGTAAAGAAGGTGCCATCAGGAGAAGAGTCCCCTCGCTTGTGGTATAGATTTGAAACCCACCCGCTTTTGGCAAAAGTCTTCCCTCAGGTGAAGTTCTATTATCTTTTCAGTGGGATAGCGCATCCCCCATTTTCTCATTTCAAGGGAGAGTTTAAGGGAAATTTTTACAGTTTACCAGAAGGGTTTAATCGCCTTCTTCTTGACAATGGGTTAGAGGTGAATGAGAAGAACATAATAGAATTAGCGAAGGCGTTTGTGGTGATAGCCTCGGCTGAGTTAAGATTTAATGATGTGCCGATTCCCAAATTATTTGAAACAGTAGAAAGGGAGGGATATACAAGGGGTTTCCCTAAAATCACCTTCCTGGAAGGGAGGAGGATAAAGGAGTATGACGATTACTGGGAAATTGAGATGGATGCAGAGATAAAATGTAGAATCAATAACGAAATTCAAACCTGGAAATTTTCCCAGGCACGGACAACTCCTAAAAGAGGAGTGTGGGTAAAAATTGGACAACTTGGGATAGCAAGAGTATTCATCAATAATAAGCCTGTTCACTCTTATCAAATTAAGAAAGCGGAGGGGAGAACACCAAAGGGAGAATTAGACCAAAACCCTAAGATTGAGATTGCTACTGAGGTTGGTAATGCAACAGTAGAACAAGATAGTTTCTATTATCTCATCACTTATCGTGACGGTCATCCCACTAATTACTGGGTGCAATTTAGGCTCTATGGCTTCAATCCGAACGAAACCATTTATATAAGAGTGAAACCGAAAGACCCTTATACTTACGGCCCTAATGCTATTCTTGGTCCTATAATCATAAGTGGAGATAGCCTGGGAAATTATGATTGGATGCCCGGCTCTTCCATCCAAACTGGAATAAGCCTTGTTTGTGCCGGCAATATACCATCCGGAGACACTTTTCGCAGACGAACCAATCCTTTGGAAGACAAATCCCTCACCCTTGAGAAGGTGATAACGGATAGATTTCCAAATAATGATACCCTTACGGTCTATTTCTGTGACCAGTTTTTTGTAGACCATCCCCAAGGTCAAAACCACGCGCCTACTTTCGTTAATATGGTAAAAGAGGAGGCAAAGGAGGCATATGATTCATTAGTCACTTCCTGGGATTTTCCACCGCCAAATGATATAAATCACAACCACCAGTTTTTCATTACTCCCTATCTCACTATGTGGCCGGTTTACTATCACGGATTAGTGGACCGATTTAATTCAGGAACAATGCAGTGGATGGAAAATGGGCATCAGAAGATAAGTATCACCTCAGCAATAGATAGTGTTTTTCCTCAATATTCTACTGAACAGAGTATAATAAAAAGTGCGGTCGTCCATGAGTTTTACCATGCTGTGCAGTGTACACTTACCACAAGGATAAGATTACTTCCTAATTGGGAAGAATGGCGGTGGCTCATTGAAGGACAAGCAAGATTTATTCAATCTGTATATAATCAGAATGAAGAATTTACACAATCGTCTTCCCCTGAGGAGGAGCGTCTTTATCTCCGGGATGCAAATAAATATCTGGACTTATTATTGAATGCTTCGCTAAAGCAACAAAGTTATAATTTCTGTCTCTACTGGCGGTTTCTCTTTGAGAAGTATAAGGAAGGGAGTATAAGGAGTAAGTTAGAGATAATGAGGGATGCTTTTCGGTCAACGGCAAATGTCAAAGACATTCCAATAAGAGAAGATGTTAAGGCAAATTATTACTCTAAATTATTATTGACTAAGGAATTTTTGAGATGGATTATTAGTTATGAAAAATATAACCTTACAGGAGGTAAATATGCTTAGCAAGAACAGAGCGGTTGCGCTTGCCCTTTTTGGGCTATTCTTCTTCTCCCTATTATTGGCTGGAGGGGGAAGACCGAAGGTAGAGCAAGTTAGTGCCCAGATGCGTCTCCTCTCTGCAAGTGAGATAAGGCAAATACTTGAAAAGTTTCCTGAGATGGTGCCGGATATGTTTAAGGCGGAGGTATTTGAGAAAGGGGATACCCTTTCTATGGTTGAACTTTTCCCATTCACCGAAGTAGAGGGGATACCTCTCTTAAAAAATCTCTTTCCAGGTTTTCATTTCTATAAAGGTCTTACTGGCACCTTGCCCCCTTTTCCTTACTTAATGGCGGTGGGTATGGGTAAGAGATATGATATGCCTTCTGGTTTTAATCATTTACTTTTAGAGAGTGGTTTAGAGGTTACCGAGAGGAACATAATTGAGTTGGCGAAGGCGTTTGTGATATTAGCGGTTGGGAGTGAGCCGGTCTTTGGGAATTTAGAATGGGGGCAGGCGGCAAGGAGAAGACCGAGACCTTCACTAAAAGATGAACTCCTCTCTTTCCCTCAAATCACCTTTCTGGAAGGGAAGAGGATAAAGGAGTATGACGATTACTGGGAAATTGAGATGGATGCAGAGATAAAATGTAGAATCAATAACGAAATTCAAACCTGGAAATTTTCCCAGGCACGGACAACTCCTAAAAGAGGAGTGTGGGTAAAAATTGGACAACTTGGGATAGCAAGAGTATTCATCAATAATAAGCCTGTTCACTCTTATCAAATTAAGAAAGCGGAGGGGAGAACACCAAAGGGAGAATTAGACCAAAACCCTAAGATTGAGATTGCTACTGAGGTTGGTAATGCAACAGTAGAACAAGATAGTTTCTATTATCTCATCACTTATCGTGACGGTCATCCCACTAATTACTGGGTGCAATTTAGGCTCTATGGCTTCAATCCGAACGAAACCATTTATATAAGAGTGAAACCGAAAGACCCTTATACTTACGGCCCTAATGCTATTCTTGGTCCTATAATCATAAGTGGAGATAGCCTGGGAAATTATGATTGGATGCCCGGCTCTTCCATCCAAACTGGAATAAGCCTTGTTTGTGCCGGCAATATACCATCCGGAGACACTTTTCGCAGACGAACCAATCCTTTGGAAGACAAATCCCTCACCCTTGAGAAGGTGATAACGGATAGATTTCCAAATAATGATACCCTTACGGTCTATTTCTGTGACCAGTTTTTTGTAGACCATCCCCAAGGTCAAAACCACGCGCCTACTTTCGTTAATATGGTAAAAGAGGAGGCAAAGGAGGCATATGATTCATTAGTCACTTCCTGGGATTTTCCACCGCCAAATGATATAAATCACAACCACCAGTTTTTCATTACTCCCTATCTCACTATGTGGCCGGTTTACTATCACGGATTAGTGGACCGATTTAATTCAGGAACAATGCAGTGGATGGAAAATGGGCATCAGAAGATAAGTATCACCTCAGCAATAGATAGTGTTTTTCCTCAATATTCTACTGAACAGAGTATAATAAAAAGTGCGGTCGTCCATGAGTTTTACCATGCTGTGCAGTGTACACTTACCACAAGGATAAGATTACTTCCTAATTGGGAAGAATGGCGGTGGCTCATTGAAGGACAAGCAAGATTTATTCAATCTGTATATAATCAGAATGAAGAATTTACACAATCGTCTTCCCCTAAGGAGGAGCGTCTTTATCTCCGGGATGCAAATAAATATCTGGACTTATTATTGAATGCTTCGCTAAAGCAACAAAGTTATAATTTCTGTCTCTACTGGCGGTTTCTCTTTGAGAAGTATTGCCAAGATAGCGTAAGGGAAAGGTTGGCGATAATTAGGGATGCCTATCGGGCAACAGCGAATGTTGGTAATGACCCGATTAGAGATGGCGCCCGGGCAATGGATACTGCCCTCTCTTCTGGTGGCGGTGCCTTTTATTCCTTTGCCCAAAGTATTGCCTCTTTTGCCACCGCTTGCTATTTGAAAGATTTTGACCCAAATAATGTCTATATTGAACCATACTGCCGTGAGTTTACTCTCTCCGACACTATTTCGATTGAGGATGAAATCCGTAATTCCTTTGGGATTGATTATCTTAAAATCATTCCGGAAAACCCCTTAAATGCCACAGTGAAGGTCCACTTCCAAAAATTTGACTCTCTTCCCCAATACTCCAAAAAGTTTATCCTCTCTCTCCCCGGTGAGAGAAGAGTTATGGAGTTTGATACTATTTTAGATATCACCGATGTAGAAACTATTGGGGTGGTCATAACAAGGGTTGATACAATGGAAAGGGATTCAATTAATTCTTCCTATCGCCTAAGGATAGAAAAGATCCGGGATGTAGATGTAGGGGTTAAGTCAATTGAAAGTCCGAAGCCTGGAAAGATATATTATAAATTAAGGGGAGCGACAAGAACCTTGCCGGTAAAAGTTTGTTTAGTTAACAAGGGAAATCGGGATGAATCTCGTTTTTTCAGTGGGTGTGTTATCAAAAAAGGGGAGAGCACGACGGTATATTGGCAATTTGTTGATTCTCTTCACTGTGGGAGGGGTAGGGATACAACTATTCAGTTCCCAAATTTATTCTCAACCCAAGATACCGGAACTTTTACTACAATTGCCTATGTCTGGTTGTATAATGATCAGAACCCAAGAAATGATACCCTGAAGGAGACTTTTAGTATACGGGATACTTCGCCTGATGGGCTTCCCACGCGGGAGGAAGAGAATTTCGACTCTGACTCCGGATCCGGACCCAGATGGCCACCGCCAGGCTGGCGCTCTGCTCATCGGTCAAGAGGTGCTTCCTGCTGGCATCTCCGGAGGGGTGGAGAGTGGCCCTGGAGTAGTAATCTAACGAATTATGCCTGCCTGAGTTGGCACGATACCCTTGGTCCCTATGTCTATGACACTCTTTATAGTTCAACCTTCTCTACGGCCGGAACCGAATATATGGCATTACAATTCAGAACCATCCTCTTTGTAAGAGAACCTTATTTTCCTGACACAATGAACACAATGAAGGTGATATACTCAACTGATGGGGGGAGAAATTGGTTAGATCAACCTCCTCTATGGCTTCCTCCTGATAGTGAGAAAACCATCACTTGTGAACTTTGCTCACTCTCTAATCAGGCAAGGGTGAAGATTGCCTGGGTCTATTGCGGCTATCCAAGAAAGATAAGGGCTTGGTGTATTGATGATGTGAAGGTCTTCACTTTCCCTACTTCCAGCCCGGATATCCTTCCCGTGGAGATAGTCTGGCCGATTGGTAAAATTGTGCCCTCCGATTCCCAGAACCTCTGGTTTAGGGTTAAGAATTATGGAATTCCGGAGGCACGAAATATTCGCATCTTCGGAAGTATCGGCAACAGTTCCCAAGAAGTAATTCTGGAATCACTCCCTCTCTTTACCGATACCCTGATCAAGATGAAGGTTTCGGTTCTTAATACCGGAAGAAAAGAGGTTAAGATCTTCACAGACTGCGAAGGTGATTCCTTTAGGGAGAACGATACCCTGATAGATACCTTAGAAGTGACTCACTCCTGTTGGGAGGTGATTAACCAATATCCCTTGGGAAAGACACACATATCAGCATCCTTTGCGATTAAAGAGAACTCAGATAGCATTTATTTCTGGGGAGGGAAAAAATATACTCTATTCTATAAGTATCTCCCAAGGAGTAATCAGTGGGATACCCTTGCCCACCTTCCGAATCCAAAGAAAAAAACCTGTGGATTTTTAGTTTGGGCAAAAGAGTCTCTAATCTATTTCATCCGAGCCCAGCCCGCGGTCTATCTATACAATATCAACCAGAACCGCTGGGATACTTTGCCATCCCAAGGGGAAAAAAGGAAGCATCCTACTGCTTGCTGGGATAAAGGAGAGTATATCTATGTCCTTAATGGTAAAAAACCGTATTTTCGTCGCTACCATATCCCAAGCAATACCTGGGACACAACACTACCATTTCCTTATGAAATAGGAAACTTTGGAAGAAAAGGAGGGACGGGAATCGTTTGTGACGACAGTGGGTATATCTACATTATGGCTACTCGGGGTATACCCGGAGGAGCGAGAGGTCTCCTCCGTTATGACCCGACTTCTCGACAATTTGAATCCCTTTCCCCTCTCCCGAATACTTCTCCTTCAGAGAAGGAATATGTCCGAGAAATGGCTTATAGGGATGGACGAATATATCTTTTAAGAGATAAAAGAGATTCCCCATACGGCGAATCGTGGTTTTATGAGATCGGTAAAGATAGTTGGTATCAGATAACGTCAGGACTCCCCCATCCCTCCTGGCGGGTTAAAAAGGGTGCGGCGCTTACGGTCTGGAAGGACGGGAGAGCCCATTACGGTTTTGCCTTTTTAGGTGGAACGAATATTGGTTTAGGTGCTATAAATATGCTAAAGATTTATCCCCAGCCGAGATTCTCCGGCAGAATCTTTAATAAGGGAAGAGAACAGGAACCAACCAGTGGCGATATAATCTTTGTGGAAGAAGGGGTTGACTACTACGAGCCAAAGTTTTCTCCGGACGGAGATACAGTTATCTGTTATAAGGAAGATACATCCGATTTCTCTTATATCTGTAAAATTCCGCTCAGTGGGGGCGAGGAGATAATAATTCCTTCCGGTGAGTCCAATTACGAAAGCCCATCCTATTCCTCTGACGGCGAATGGATAATTGCTTTGAAAGATGATAAAGTAGTGAAGATGAGAAAAGATGGAACTGAGGTAACGACTCTTTCCTCTGGACTTTGCGGTGCCCCGGTGGCAAAAGGTGGTTATGTATTTTATTGTAAATGGGATAACCCATGTCATCGGATATATAAAATTCCGATAAATGGGGGAGAGGAGATTCCTTTAACCCCGACCAATATTAATTGCCTCGCCCCTGACCCCTCCCCAACCACTGATAAGGTAGTTTATGAGAAATTTATTAGGGGCTACTGGCAAATCGCATCACTATCCCTTACTAATGGGGAAGAGAGAGAATTGACTACCGGTCAATTTCATCACTTCAATCCCCGCTTCTCACCTGATGGTCAATGGATAGTCTTTGAGAGGGTGAATAGAGACGGTGGAAGCCAAATCTGTAAGGTAAGGGAAGACGGTGAGAGTCTGGTAGTACTGACCTCCTGGGATGATTATTATGAGAGCCCTTCCTTCTCACCCGATGGCCAATGGATCGTATGCATTAAATGGTTTGAAGATGGAACGGCGGTCTGTAAGATAAATGCCCATACCAGAGAGGAGTTCCTCCTTACGGAGAAGACTACGGAAAAGGCAAATCCAGTATGCTCTCCTGATGGCAATTCTGTCGCTTATGAAGTGTTGGTAACCGGTGAAGGAAAAGAAGTGAGCCGGATTGGGATCGTTCCCCTCAATCCCGTAGGCAAGAGAGAAGAAGAAATCAGCCTGATTACAAAACCCTTATTTTTTGCTCTTTACCAAAATCGTCCCAACCCCTTCCGGGGAAAGACAATTATCAGATATGCGCTACCTGAATTTTCCCATGTCCGGCTTTTAATTTATGATGTTAAAGGGTGTGTCGTCCGAACCTTGGTTAATGAGAGGCAGAAGCCGGGATTTTATAATCTTCTCTGGGATGGTAGGGACGAAAAGGGAAAGAAGTTATCCGCGGGGATATACTTTTATCGGTTAGGAGCGGAGAAGATAGATTTAACGAAGAAGTTAATAAAGAGTAAATGAAGGAGGATCACCAAACATCCTCTCTTCCCCTTCCTCAAAGGGATAGCATCCGATTATTTTCAATTTTTTGACGCAAAGGGATTGGGAGAAGAAGGAAAGAGGCGACGAGAGAAAGGAGTGGGTAGAAGACGGGTGGCGGAAGGAGGGAAGGGAGTGTTAGAAAAGGGAGAGGAGAAAGGAGGAAAAGAACTAGGGAAGAAAGTAGGGGAGGAATGGAGGGAGAGAGGAGGGAAGAGACTAGGGAAGAGATTAGGGGAAGAATTACCCCTTTCTACCCCCCAGGGAGGCCGTAGGGGGGACTGACCCCTACCTTTTAAGTAAAATGGCTTTAAGTTATTGATAATGAAAAACTTAAAGCATTTTTTCCCTTATTAAAAAGTTATCTCATCAGATAATTTTTTAGGCATCGTTTACAACATAGTGGCAAAAATTCTCAATTGGCTTTTCGTAAGCGCAAATTAAAAAGGACCGACTCTCACCGTGGGAAAGGAAGATTGCTATAACTACTTACCTCCTTAATTTGGGCGAATAGCCTTTTCTTTTTAACATAAACTTTAATTGATTTTATATTTTGTATCCATAATGCCTTTATTTTAGTAAAAATCTTCTTCCGATTTATCGCCATAGCCAAGTGACCAGCCCCTTGACAGAATCAAATATTCCATTATTATTGGTTATGGCACAGAGATATAAACCAATTCCGATACCGGAAAAGGTTAAGGTGAATAAGATAGATGAAGAGATAGAGGTCTCGGGTCCCTTAGGAAGTCTAAAGTTAAAAATTAATCCCAATGTGACGGTGGATTTGGTAGACCAGAAGATTCAGGTGACCGGGAAAACCGAAAAGGCAAAACCTTTTGTCGGCTTGATGCGGAGTTTACTCAATAATATGATTATCGGTGTGACCCAAGGTTTCCAAAAGACTCTGGAATTGAGAGGAATGGGCTATCGGGTCCAAAAAACTAAAGAAGGGATCCAAATTTTCTGCGGTTTTACTCACCCTGTAGATTTTATCCCTCCCCCAGGAATCACGATTGATACTGCCACTGTTCCTAATCCCGATGACCCAAAGACGCAAATTACCGAAATTATTATTAAGGGTTGTGATAAGCAACTCGTAGGCCAGGTGGCAGCCCAGATTCGTGATATTAAACCACCGGATGCCTATTTGGGTAAAGGAATTAGATATAAGGGGGAAATAGTTCGGAAAAAACCAGGTAAGAGGGCAGTAGCGGAGAAGTAGTGATTTGCTTTGAGAGAGAATAAAGGGGTAATCTTTGTGGTGGAGGATGATGAGGATATCAGAAAGGTTGTCGCCTTTAATCTTCAAGAAGCAGGTTATGATGTCTATCAGTTTGAAAAAGGAGAAGAGTTACTCCCCTTTCTCTATCGGAAACTGCCCGACCTTTTTATTATTGATATCATCCTGCCGGGGATTGATGGTTTGGAGTTAACAAAAGAATTAAGGTATCGGTCAGAAACAAAGCAAATTCCGATAATTATTCTTACTTGTAGAGGAGAGGAGACGGATCGCATTTTAGGTTTGGAATTGGGCGCGGATGATTATATCACAAAACCCTTCTCTTTAAGAGAACTAATCGCTCGGGTTAAGGTACTTCTCCGCCGGCATCGGGAAGTTCGGGAAGAGAAGATTTGGCAAAGTGGCGATATAATCTTAGAGCCGGAATCTTTCACCGTGAAATTGAAAGGAAAAGAGATAAATCTTTCCAGTACGGAATTTAAGATTTTGCGGCTCCTTTTAGAAAATGAGGGGAAGGTTTTATCCCGGGAGAAGATAATTAATGAAACCTACGGCTACGATAAGCCGATAAATGATCGGACAATTGATGTTCATATTAGAAATATCCGAAAAAAGTTAAATAAAGAAGGGAAGAGGATTGAAGCGGTAAGAGGTGTGGGCTACAAGTTGCGTCTTCACTCATGACACGGAAGGAGGCTTTCTTTTTTTTGGCTTTAGCCACTTCTCTCCTTTTCTTTTTTTTATTTCTTATTTGGTATTTTATTAATCAGCAAAGGGTAAAAGTTACTTTTCGGGAAGAGATTATCTCTCAGGCTCTAATTATCCGGGATAACTTAAATATTATGGAGACCCGGGTTGCGCGAGAAGATCTCCTCCAAAGTATCATAAATCAATGGCAGAGTAAGGACCTAAAAGTTAATCTGATTGCGCAACCAATTGGTGAACTAAAATTTGAGATGAAGAAATTCCCTCCAGACCGAAGGCGGTGGGGAGCGGTAACCGTCCCCTTATCCTTAAGAAATTTCTCTGGCCAGTTAGAAGTGGCTCGTCCTTTTACCTTCAAAAGTCCTTCTCTTTTTCCCTATTTGATTATCTTTCTCTTTCTCAACGGTGTCCTCACTTTTCTCTTTTTTTACTTTTCCGGAAGGAGAGCAAGGGAATTTCTCTTCGCCCTCCATGGAGAAAAGGAAAAGTGGCAGAGGTTCCTTAATGCCCAAGAAGAGATTGGGGAGATTGCTCGGATCGTCTGGGAGAAAGAGAGAAAGAATGAGGAGATAGTTGAGAAACTGAAGGAAAAAGAGCAGAATTTCCAATTTCTCATTTCTCTCATTGAGGACCCCTGTTTTGTCCTTGATGAAAAGCGTTCGGTCATCTACGCCAACGCGGGTTTTTATAAATTATGCGGCGTTGATGAGTCTTCCCTCCTTTCCCGTTCCGCCTTTTCTCTCTTCTTAAAACGGGGAGACATAGAAAGGTTCCTTGATCAAGTATACCAAAAGGGAGAAGTGAAAGATTTTGAGTTTGAGTGGAATGGTGATTTCTATTCGGCGCGGGCTAAGATTTTCTCTTCGGAAAAGAAAGGAATAAGGGCAGTTTGCGTTCTTAATAAGATTACAGAAAAGAAGCGATGGGAGAAGATGAAGCAAGAATTGGTGGCGGCGATTGGCCATGAGATAAAAACTCCTCTTACCGCCATTCGGGGAGCGGTTGAGACTTTGCGGATGAAAATTAGGGGGAAAAGCCAAGAATTTTTATCGGTGATCGCCAATCATACCGAAAGACTCACCAATACCGCCAATAATCTTTTGACTCTCTCCTATATAGAGGAGATAGAGAAAGGAGTGCCGGGTTTAAATATTAGTGAGGTCAATTTGAAAAAGATATTGAAAAATATCTTTACTCTTTTCTCTTTGGAAATTAAAAAGAAAAAGTTGAAAGCGAAGTTAATTTTGCCAAAAGAAGATTTAATAATAAAAGGTGACCCTTACTTTTTGGAATTGGCTTTCATTAATCTTTTAGAAAATGCGATAAATTATACGGATAAGGGGAGAATAGAGATTAAGTTGACCAGAGGTTTGGACTATGCGGAAGTGGCATTTTCCGATACGGGAATCGGTATCCCGGCGGAGGATTTGGATAAAATCTTTGAGCGTTTTTATGTTGTGGATAAATCCCGTTCCCGCAAGACTGGGGGGAGTGGGCTGGGATTGGCGATTGTCAAACACATTGTAAATCTCCATCAGGGAAAGATTGAAGTAAAGAGTGAATTGGGAAAGGGTTCAACCTTTACCGTATTTTTACCCCGGGCTTAGTTTATTCCTTCTTCTCTATTTGAAGAGATACTCAAAGCGGCACCGATGGCACCCACAATTTGAGGTTCTTGCGGTATCAATATCTCCTTGCCTAATTTCTTTTTGAGGAGGGAAACGATACAGAGATTCTTGGCTACCCCACCAGCAAAAATAATCTCCTCTTCAAAACCGATATTCCCCAGCAGAGCAAAGATTCGGTTGACAACCGCCTGATGAAGTCCCAAGGCGATATTCTCTACTTTTTCGCCCTGGGCGATGAGCGAGACCACTTCCGATTCCGCAAAGACGGTACACATAGCGTTGATGGTTAAAGGGTTTTTTGCTTTTAAGGCTACTTGCCAGAATTCTTCAACGGCATAACCTAAGGTTTGAGCCATCACCTCTAAGAACTTTCCCGTGCCCGCCGCACAACGGTCGTTCATCACAAAATCTAAGACCTTACCCCCTTCAATTCTGATCACCTTACTATCCTGACCACCAATATCAATGACCGTCCGGCAGTTCGGGAAGAGAAAATTAGTGCCTAAGGCATAGGCTTTAATTTCGGTAATTACCGGACAATTTAGTTCCTGCCGGAGAAGATGTCTTCCGTAACCAGTAGCCACGATGTGGTCAAAGGAAAGGGATTGGAGAATTTCCTTTGCTTTTCCTAATGGGTCAATACCAGTGTCAAAGATTTGATAATGAAGAAGGTTTTTGCCTTGAAGGAGAGCAACCTTTATCGTGCGGGAGCCGATATCAATCCCGGCAGTCTTTGCCACTTTTTAGCCCAATCTTTCTAAGAAGGCTTCAATTCTCGTTCGGAGTGGACCAATATCTTCTTCGGAGTAGTCGGTCTCTATTTTCAGATTCGGGACATTTATCTTTTTTAATGCCGCATCCACCCGAATCGCCTCCACATTATAACCGTGACAGTATTGGAGGATATACTGAATAACACCATCTACCTTAAACCCTTTCGTTTTCTCTATTATCCCTTCAATCCTTTCTTGATTCGGGGTGAAGCAGGCACAATTTATTTTCAGATAGCGGTCAGCAATGGCTTCAATCTGGGAGGCGAGGTCTTCGCTGGTTTCGTCAATTAGGTTCTCAAAATACCGGCTTCCGGTGCAGGTTTCATCGGCAACAACACAGGCACCGGCATTTTCAATTAAATAGTGAATCTTCCAGTTGCCAATCACCGCGGGACAGCCGGAGACCATTATTCTCTTTACCCCTTTGGGGAAGGGGGAAATCCCTTTTCTTACCCTTTCTTCTAATTCGGAATTTAATTGATTGAGATGGGTGGTGAAGCGAACTGGGTCGTCAATCAATGCCACCTGCATAACGACTAAGGCATCAAGACCACTAATTGGGGGCGGATCTTCTTTTCTTAATTCCGCCAATTTCATTAAGGCTTTCCTTTTATCATTTAGCAACTTTATCGTCTGGGCTAGTTTGGCACTTGTCAACTTTTTTCCGGAAAGTTCTTCCAGTTTTTTGCGAAACTCATCTACCGCTTGGCGCCACAGTTTCTGGTCAATTGCCTCTTTCTTCTGGGGGACTTCCATCACATGGAAATTAACCTTTTCCGACAGAATCTCCCAAGTTTTCTTTTTACCATCGCAGGTTGTCTCTCCGACCGCCATATTCTTGATTGGGGCGTACGGGCAGGTTTTGGAAAAGGCTAATCCTAAGGTTGATTTAATTAAAGGGCAGATATCTCGGGGAAAGAGTTTTTCCGCATAAGGGATAGAAAATTGGGTGCCACCGCACAGGGCAACCGGGATAACATCAACCGCTAAGGCAATCTCTTCGGGAACATAGATACAAAATGTACCAATAATCTTCTTGCCTTCACTTTTCGCCTCAAGAAGTTCTTTTACCCTTGCACCGTGAGACTCGTGGATGGCCCGGTCAAAGTATTTCATCCCTTCTGGTCTCTCCTTTTGTGAAAGAACCGTCTCTTGGTAGGAGAGGCCGATTGATTTCAGGAGGTCATTATGGAGGGCGACATCAAGTCCTAAATCTTGCCACATCTTTTCGTAATTATTCATCTTTCCTCCCTTTACTCATTATTTTAGATATATTTTTTTGACTTAATTTGGGGAAGATATTGGGCACCCGGCCCAAAAAAAGACCTTTCATCTCCTTTTTATCCCAAGAGATTTAGATGGTGGATAGTTTCTCATTTTTAATAGTTTAATATAGCCAATTTTAACTGATTTGTCAAATACTTAAGAAGAGAGGAGAATTTTTAACCAAAAATTAACATTTTCTTTATACGGATTTAACCAATCTTATTTATGATATTGGGTATGAAAAATAAAAAAGAGGTGCCTATGCTCAAAAAATATCTATTAATCTCTTTATTGTTCTTTCTCTCGGTTTTAATTTTTGGCGGGGAGACCGAGATCCAGATGACACAATGGATCCGCTATACCCACCTCTACACCTCAGATACGCTCAAAACGACTCTGACAACTTCCGCTTTCTCTCTTGACCGTGGTTATGTCCGTCTCAACTATAAGTATAATGATAACTTAAAGCTCCACTTTACCACCGACATCTACACCTCAGACAAATTTACCGAAGGGGCAGGGTTAAAAATTAAAGATGGTTATCTCAAAATTTCTAATTTCCTGCCCATACCCAACTTGGACTTGAATATCGGATTGCAGAAGACCTATTTCAGCCGAATTTATGACTGGGAATATCTAACTGTGGAAAAGGCTTATACCGATAAATATAAGGTTCTGGCTTCCGCAGACTACGGAATTTCTTTAACCGGAATTTTACCCAGGGGTTTGGGCCAATATAACCTGGGTTTATATAACGGAGAAGGTTATACTAAGGTCGGTAAGTATTTGAATACCAAACCGGCGCTTCTGGCTGATTTACGGTTTATCCCTCTTACCGGTTTAACCATTGGTGGTTCGGTTCTTTACGAAAAGGAGAACTATTCTGCCTATAACTATGAACCAACGCCTCCTGCGGATACAATAAATAAGAATCGTTTCGCCGTTGCTCCTTTCGCCAAAATCGCTTTTGGGATATTCAGTTTGGAAGGAGAATATATCTTATACCGTTACGACCGAGTCCACCACGATACTACTGGTGGTTCCTTAACCGAAAGGAAGAAGAAATATGACTTAGGAGGTTTCTGGCTGATGCCAATTATCACTATTAAAGAGTTGAAATTAGAACTCTTGGGCCGCTTTGACCTTTGGCAACACAAAGAAGACGGACAAGAAAAGGATAACA
>JBDRVQ010000035.1:14902-17871 GCA_039801905.1 candidate division WOR-3 bacterium
AAGAAGAAATATGACTTAGGAGGTTTCTGGCTGATGCCAATTATCACTATTAAAGAGTCGAAATTAGAACTCTTGGGCCGCTTTGACCTTTGGCAACACAAAGAAGACGGACAAGAAAAGGATAACAAAAGTTCCCGGTTACTACTCGCGGGATTGAATTACTATCCCTTCGGAAAAAATATCGCCCTCCAGTTTAACTGGCAAAGGGAAGAGTATAAAGATAAAAAGCAACCAAAGAAAGATATCTTCTACTTCCAAATTAAAGGAAGTTGGAAGGGATTAATTACTGAGCAATAGGAGGAAAATATGAAAAGAATAATCAGTTTATTTTTAACCTTAACCATAACCCTCTTCGCCAAAGAGATTATCATTAAGGGCTCGGACACAATGGTCAATTTGGTCCAGCAACTGGCTGAGGGTTATATGGGAGTGAAGCCCGATGTGACAATCTCGGTGGTTGGTGGCGGTTCCGGTGTCGGGATTACTTCCCTTATTGAGAAAGAAGTGGACATTGCCAATGCCTCACGAAATATAAAAGATAAAGAGATAGTGACCGCCAAGGGGAAAGGTGTTAATCCCTTTGAGATACCGATTGGTGTTGACCTCCTCTGCATTATCGTTAATGAGAAAAATCCGATTACGAAATTGACCATCTCCCAATTGGGAAAGATTTATCAGGGACAGATTAAGAACTGGAAAGAGGTCGGCGGAATAAATAAGCCAATTTCTCTCTACGGTCGGCAACCAGTTTCTGGCACATTTGTCTTATTCCGAGAAATGGTGGTGAAAGGGGAATACTCCCAGGCGATGAAACAGATGGCGGGAAATGCCCAGATTGTCGATGCGGTAAGCAGCGATATTTCGGGCATTGGTTATGTCGGTCTGGGTTATGTGAAGGAAGCAAAGGGGATAAAGGTTTTGGCAATCGCCCAAACCGAAAAAGGCCCTTACTTTTCACCTTTGGTAGCGGCGGAACTGGCAAAATATCCCATCGCTCGCTATCTCTATCAATATACCAACGGTAAACCAAAGGGTGACGCGAAAAGGTTTATTGAATGGGAATTATCCGATGCCGGCCAGAAGATTGTGGAAGAAGTTGGTTTCTTGCCTCTCCCCGAAGCGGTAAGGAAAGAGGTTTTGAACAAGATAAAATAATAGACGGCTCTTAAAAAACACCGAGGGCACAGGTGATAAACAATGGGGGATAGAATAAAAGCAAGAATTATTCTAAAACCTGTGCCCTCGGTAATAAATCCGTCTTCTTTGAGGTTAATAATTTTTTCGGAAGTCCCAAGAAAGAAACTTTTGACTTGTTTCCCGTTTTTCTTATAATTCTTGGATGCGAAAAAATGCGGAATTTCTGGCAAAGGTAATCTTCCTAGTCCTCGCGGTGAGTAGCAGTCTTGTTTTGGTTGGAATTTTATTACTTCTGGCGGTCTACGGTCTAAGAACCTTTGGGGAGGTGAAGTTTACCGATTTTCTTTTTGGAAAGGTTTGGAACCCGGATGCTTATGGGGAACCGCAATATGGACTAATTCCCAATCTCTGGGGGACATTTTTGACAACAATTATTGCCCTTCTCATTGCTCTGCCAACCGGAATTTTAAGTGCCCTCTTTCTTTCAGAGAGACTAAAAGGAAGTTTGCGGATGACAATAAAGACGATAATTGAGTTATTTGCTGGTTTCCCTTCCGTAGTAATTGGTTTCTTCGGTTTAACTTTAGTCGCCCCCTTGATTAGCCGGTTATTTAATGTTCCTTCTGGACTCGGAGTTCTGAATGCTGGTATCATTCTTGCCTTAATGTCTTTGCCAACAATTATCACCATTTCTGATGATGCCCTGCGGATTGTGCCTGAGGCCTTCCGGGAAGCCAGTTATGCTTTGGGTGCGTCCAAGTGGCAGACTAGTATTAAGGTCGTCCTACCCGCGGCAAAGTCGGGAATCATTGCCGCGGGACTTTTAGGTTTTGGTCGGGCGGTGGGCGAAACGATGGCGGTCTTAATGGTCGCGGGTAATGCCCCAATCATTGCCCGGTCTCTATTTGACCCAACCCGAACCATAACTTCCACAATTGCCATTGAATTGGGTGAGGTGGCGCAGAATACAACCCACTTCTTCGCCCTTTTTACCCTGGGGTTGATTCTTTTTCTTATTTCCCTTGTTGTCAATCTCTTAGCGGAAAGTGCCTTAAAAAAAGAGAGGAAGGTCTTTCTATGAGAAAGATTGGAGGAATCCGCGCCAATTTCGGTTTTTTGGTCGCCGGCACTCCACTTTTTCTCTTTCTTCTGGTTATCATCTTTCTTATTATCTATCTCTGTCAAAATGGGATTAGAGTAATCAGTTGGGAGTTTTTAACCTCTTTTCCGAAAAAAGGGATGACCGAAGGTGGTATCCTACCCGCAGCGGTTGGCACCATCTATGTCACTTTTGTTGCCTTACTCTTTGCCGTCCCGATTGGTATC
The DNA here is from genome assembly GCA_039801905.1 of candidate division WOR-3 bacterium. Taxonomy (NCBI): domain Bacteria; kingdom Pseudomonadati; phylum Caldifarciminota; species Caldifarciminota bacterium. The sequence goes on from JBDRVQ010000035.1 coordinate 17,366, forward strand.
GGTTCTGGGATATATCTTTCGGAATATGCTCCCAATAATATTTTAGTTAAGGTAATTAGAAGTTCGGTGAGGAGTTTAGCAGGAATTCCTTCTATCGTTTATGGTCTATTTGGTGTGGCATTTTTTGTCCGGGTTTTGGGTTTCGGGATGTCAATTCTGGCGAGTGGCTTAACCCTTTCCCTTTTGGTCTTACCCGTGATAATTACTACAACCGAAGAAGCCCTTAAAGCGATACCATTATCTTTTCGGGAAGGTTCTTTAGCCTTAGGGGCAACAAAATGGGAGACGATTAGATTTCAGGTTCTTCCTTATGCCTTTCCCGGAATTTTAACCGGGGTCCTCCTTTCCTTTGCCCGGGCTTGTGGGGAAACTGCACCCATCCTTTTCACCGGTGTCACATTTTATTTGAGGCATTTACCCAAAACACCCTTAAATAAGTTTATGGCACTTCCCTATCATCTCTATATTCTTTCTACCCAACACGAGAATATCTTAAAAGTGAGACC
>JBDRVQ010000036.1 GCA_039801905.1 candidate division WOR-3 bacterium
AAAAGACTTGACGAGGCATATCGTAAAAAGTATAGTCTTTCCATAGAAGACGAAGAATGAAAAGTATCCAAATTATCAACAAAATTTACATCCTAGCTATGGTAAGATTTTATTTTGATGAAAGACGGCGGTGGAAAAACCTAAAAATTGATATCTTTCACTTTCAAATGCTATTTAGTACTAAGGGATTTTGTCAAATTTTAAGGAGACTTTTTAGATAAGGTCTGTGTCTTTTAAGGGGTTATTAGGATCTCACTTTTCCTGATGATTTGCCTTCAGATAAGACCTTTAATTAGGCTTCCGATACCATCCCCTGTATGCTTCACCCAATTTTATAAAGATAAACCCCTCCTACCTCATAAAATTCTTGCGATTTAATTCCGTTTTCGGTTAAGGACTAATTCTCTCTTAATGCCTTCTTATTCTCCAATAAGACCCCCCTTAAAAGACCTCTTTTCTTTAAGATTTTATGGACCTTTCTGCCAAAGGCATAATCGGCGAAGTGATAGACAACCGGAATAAAGGAATCCCGCATATCTCTTACAAAGGCTATATAATTCCCGGGCATAGAAGGGATAACAATAACTGATAGGTCATATTCGCTTAAAATCGCTTTTTCTCAACCTCAAAAATCTCTATAAAATAGGCAGTAATCTGTTGTGGCATCTTCTCTTTCAATTGGGCAAAATCTCTTCTGATAATCTCCGGTTCGATTCGCCTTAAAGCATTCTTCATATTACACCTCTCTCTTTTCGGGGTTGGGATTAGAACCCAATACCCCCACATATAAATAACGGAAATGCCCCCCAAAATCTGACACTAAATTTTCCTTTGTATCTAAGTCCTTATCTTTCAATGAGTTAATTTATCGCAGGTATCGGTTGGGTTGACTTTTACCGGAAATTTTTTATAATAGACTTTGGAGGCGGAAGAGTGCTGGTGTGCTTGCCGGACTTCAAATCCGGGTCTTCCCCCAAAAGGGGAAGGGTAGGTTCGATTCCTACCCGCCTCCGCCAAATTTTTATGAGAAGGCAATTAATTATTTTTCTCTTTTCTTTTTCTTTTCTTTTCGCTCAATCCTGCCTCTTGGCTGAGGAAGGGGTAAATCTTGATGCTTGTATCTGGACAAGTTATCAATATATCAAATCTAATGATACCTGCCAAAATACTTTCTCTCTCCGTAACGCCTTTTTAGGTTTTACAAAGAATATCAATAAGTATCTTACCGCTCGGATTTATCTTGATGTTGGAGATATCTTGGGCAAGCCCGCCTATGACCTCTATTGCGCTCTAAAGAAAAGCCCTTGGGAGATAAGGATTGGTCAATTTAAGCAATTTTTAGGAATGGAGATGCTTCTTCCCCCACCAAAGTTAGATTTCATAGAATATTCGCTAATCGGTAAATACCGAGCCCCAGTAAATCCCCGAGATGTTGGTTTGTTACTCATCTACCGGGAGGAGCGGGCAGAACTCGCCTTTGCCTGTGTTAACGGTACGGGCAAAAATGTCTTAAAAGACGATAACAGATGGAAAGACCTTTCCGGCCGCTTGGCTCTCCGGCAAAAGGATTTACTTTTCGGAGGCAATTTCTATTATGGAAAATTGGGAAAGGATGATAGTCTGAAAGGATACGAACGGTGGGGGTTAGAATTAGGAGTAAAGACCCCCTTAGAGTTGGCTTCGGAATTCCTCCTCTTGGAAGACACCTTAAAAGGCAAAGGGTTCTATTTCGCTCTGATTTATCGGCAAAAGAGGTACGAACCTCTATTTCGGTATGATTGGTTAGAATATAATAAGGTGATTAAGAAGTTTTATACCTTCGGGATAAACTTTATCCCTTTGAAAGAGAAGTTGAAGTTGGCATTAAATTATATTTGGCAGGATAAGAAAATTTGGCGGATTTTATCGCAACTGCAAATCGCTTACTAATCAAGAATCGCCGCCGCAATCCTTTTGGCTGGTTTCTCTTCGGTCAAAATCTCCCTCACCTTTAGGCAATAACTTTCGTAAAATTCCTTATTTTTCAAAACAATCTTTATCGCTTCTTCCACCTCTTTTGAATTTGGTCTAATAAATTCAGGGAAGACCTTTTCTTTGAGGATGATGTTGGGAAGGGAAAATAATTTTGTCTGTACCAAAAATCTGCCGAGGATGTAAGAAGGTAAACTTGGAATATAAATACCAACATAAGGTTTACCCAATAAGACAGCCTCTAAGGCGATGGTTCCCAATTTGCCGATTACCAATTCCGAGCGGGCAATTATTTCGTATCTCCTCTCTTGAGTAAAAATTATTTCCTCCTCGCCTTTCTTTTCGGGTAAAAGATAGGGAGGGAAAATAAAAAAGCCAATAAATTCTCTATTTCTATTCACTTGATAGAAAACTTCTTTTAAGAAGGGCAAATGTCTTTTCATCTCTTCCTTTCGGGAACCGGGGGCAAGGGAGATAATTCTCAAATCACTATTTTCCCTTTTGCTTTTTCCCAAAAAAGTTTGAGTCAATTCGGTCAAAGGGTTACCAAAGTAAAAGGCGGTTAGAGAATATCTTCGGTAGAATTCAATTTCAAAAGGAAAGAGGCAGATAATTTTATCAACATATCTTTTTAAGAAAAAGATTCTTCTCTTCCCCCAAGCCCAAATTTGGGGCGGTGAGAGGTAGATAATTTTTATTCCTTCCTTCTTTAATTCCCGGCAGAGAGGTAAGGCAAAGCCCCCAAAAGAGATTGGTAAAAAGATATCCGGGGCAAAGGAGATGATCTCCTTCTTCAACTTCTCTTTTAACCAAAAAAGGCGAGGACCGGATCTTATCCCCTCATAGAAACCGATGACCGAGAGGTCCTGATTATCTCGGACTCGTTTTGCCCCCGCAGATTCTAATTCCCTTCCGCCCACTGCCCGTATCTCAACCTTCGGCTCTAACTCTTTAAGCGCCTTAACCACCAAAGAACCGTAGAGGTCAGCCGAAGGTTCACCGGATAAGAGAAAAATTTTCATTTGGGAATCGGATTTAGGTGAGGGGTTTAATAGCTAATTTCCCCTCTTCAATAATCCGAAAAATTCCTGCCTTTGCCACTTCAAACATCCTCTGGAATGTCTCATAACGAAAGGGAATTTTTTCCGCGGTTGCTTGAATCTCCACAATCCGTCCGGATTCGGTTAGGACCAGATTCATATCCACCTCCGCCTGAGAGTCCTCTTCGTAGGTGAGGTCTAAAAGAATTCGGGAATTGACAATCCCGACACTGATCGCCCCGGCAAATTCAATGATTGGGTCACGGTCAATAATTCTTTTCGCCAATAAACCACGAGTTGCTTGATATAAAGCGATGAGAGCACCATTAAAGGAAGCGGTTCTTGTTCCACCATCCGCCTGCAAGCAGTCGCAATCAATAATAATCTGGTATTCCTTTAAGGCGGAAAGGTCACAAATCGCCCGCAGACTCCTCCCCAAAAATCTTCTTATCTCATAACTCCGGGCGTTTGCCCTGCCTAAGGTTCCTTCCCTTAATGTTCGCTCTTTGGTGGAGCAGGGGAGCATCCCATATTCCGCAGTTATCCAACCAGAACCGGTCCCCACCAAAAAGGGCGGTACTCTCTTCTCCACAGTTGCCGCACAAAGGACCTCGGTATTTCCCATCTTCACTAAACAGGAACCAGCCGCGTATTTGAGGTAACCAATATGGTATTCTATCTTCCGCTCTTTATCCCAATTACGGCCGTCAGAGCGCATCCGTTGTTGTTTCTTTCTTTTCCCTTTCCGGGATTTCCAACGTTCCGGGATTTTCCTTTTCGTTAATTATCAGGTTAAAGAAGTGATCACACCAATTTCGAGACCCCCGGGTTAAAATACAGCCTTTATTATCTACGGTATCCGCCCAGAGGAGGGCTTCTTCTCCACCGGTCTGTTTAATCTGGAGACGGACGATATTGAGGGAGTTGAGAGAGAATCTACTTTCCCCTTTTTCGTCTCTTACCACTAGCCACATAACTTATTTTTATTATAAATCAATTTTTTTCTTTTGTCAACCGATCGGAAAAAGAATCTCTTCGGCTTAAGTTTTCTTGACAAGAGAGAAAATTCCGGTATAATAACAAAGATATGTATCGGAAAAAGATTCTTTTAGTTGATGACGATTCTCATATCTTAGATATCTTGGAAACCCGTTTGGGAAAAATTGGGTATTTATGTCTTCGGGCTCAAGAAGGGGTTAAAGCCTGGAAACTGATTGAGGAGGAGTCCCCCAATCTTATCATCCTTGATATCCTCCTTCCCGGAGAACTTGATGGTTATACCCTATGTCGCCAGGTGAAAACGGATGCGCGGTATCAGAAGATTCCCATTATCCTCCTCTCGGGTCTGGATGAGGAATATCACATTCAGGAGGGTCTAAAAAGGGGGGCGGATGCCTATTTCACCAAGCCTTTCTCCACCGAGGCGCTGATTAATAAGATAGAGGAGTTAATTGGCAAACCTCGGGAAGAGGTTTGACATCCTTTCGGTTTTTCTTAAAATGATCTATGAGCGAAGTTTATGATGCTAAGAAGATTCATATCCTAAAAGGTTTGGAGGCGGTCCGGCGTCGTCCCGCGATGTATATCGGCGACGTGGGCACAAGGGGTCTCCACCATCTCCTATCGGAGGTGGTGGACAATGCGGTGGATGAGGCGCTGGCTGGTTTCTGTACGGAAATTCGGGTAACCCTCCATAAAGATGACGCCGTCTCCGTAGAGGACAATGGTCGGGGAATTCCGGTTGATTTGCACCCCACCGAAAAGAAACCCGCCTTAGAAGTGGTGATGACGATGCTCCATACCGGAGCGAAGTTTGAAGGGAAGGTTTATACCATATCGGGTGGTCTCCACGGTGTCGGCGTTTCGGTGGTCAATGCCCTATCTGAATATTTGGAGGCTTATGTCTATCGGGATGGGAAAATATATTATCAACGCTACGAGAGGGGGGAGACAAAGACTCCCCTCTTAGTAAAAGGGAAGACAACAAAGGTGGGAACGAAGATTGTTTTCCGACCGGATAAGAAGATTTTTAAGAAGATTGATATGGATTACGATTTGGTGGCGATGCGCCTGCGAGAATTGGCTTACTTGGTTCCCAATCTCAAAATTTTCTTAAAAGACGAGCGAAGAAATAAGGAGGAGGTTTTCCATTTCCCAGGGGGGTTGCTTGACTTCTTAAAATATTTAGACGAGGGGCGGCAGCGGTTGCATAAACCATTTTATTGCAAAGAGTCTAAGGAGCGGTTAGAGGTGGAGATTGCTTTCCAATATAATGATTCTTATCTGGAAAATATCTTCTCCTTTGCCAATACGATAAATACGCACGAAGGGGGAACCCACCTTTCGGGTTTTAAGGCCGGTCTCACCCGCACTTTAAGCGAGTACGCGAAGAAGAATAACCTCTTGAAGGATGATTTGGAAATTATCGGTGAGGATACCCGAGAGGGTTTAACGGCTATCATCTCCTTAAAAATCCCCGAGCCCCAGTTTGAAGGGCAGACGAAGACAAAATTGGGTAATAGTGAAGCGAAAAGTTTTGTGGAGTCGGTCTTTTCGGAAAGACTCTCTACCTTTTTAGAAGAAAATCCGAGAATTGCCAATATCATTATCGGAAAGGTAATCCAGGCGGCGAAGTCTCGGGAGGCAGCAAAAAAGGCACGAGAATTAGCCCGGAGGCGAAGTTTATTAGAATCGGACACCCTGCCTGGGAAACTGGCGGATTGCGCCACGGATAATCCCGAGGAGGCGGAACTTTATATTGTGGAAGGGGAGTCCGCCGGTGGTTCAACAAAGCAAGGGAGAGACCGGAGGTTCCAAGCGGTTTTGCCTCTCCGGGGTAAAATTTTGAATGTGGAGAAGTCGGGCCTCAATAAGACCTTAGCCAATGAGGAGATCCGAACCATTATCTCAGCCATTGGTACGGGAATCGGCGAGGAGGATTTCAATCCGGAGAAGGTGCGTTATAAGAAAATAATCATTATGGCGGATGCCGATGTGGATGGGAGTCATATCAAAACTTTACTTCTAACCTTTTTCTTCCGATTTATGCGCCCTTTGATTGAAGCCGGTTATATCTATATCGCTATGCCTCCCTTATACCGGATTAAGGTGGGGAAAGAGGAGCATTACTTTTATTCGGAAGAGGAGAAGGAGAAGTTCTTAAAGAAATTAAAAAGTGATAAGGTAGAAATCCAGAGGTATAAAGGTCTTGGGGAGATGAATCCCCTGCAATTGTGGGAGACAACGATGGATCCGGAAAGGCGCCTCTTAAAGAAAGTTACCTTAGAGGATGCCGCGGAGGCAGACCGGATCTTTTCTCTTTTAATGGGGGAGAGGGTAGAGGCACGAAGGGAATTTATTGAAAATAATGCGAAGTATGTGGAGAACTTAGATATCTAGTTTAGAAGGTACCCCGTTGGCCAAAACTTGTTAGAATTGACATATAAGGCATTATCACCGCCACGATAAGGAAGACCACAGCCACGCCCATAAAGAGGATGAGGATTGGTTCAATCATGCCGGTTAAATTCTTTACCGCGTATTCCACCTCGCTATCATAATAATCAGAGACTTGCCGCAGCATATCGTCAAGGGCACCAGATTCCTCTCCCGTTGCCACCATCTGAACGACCATCGGCGGAAAGACACCGCTTTCCCTCATCGGCGTTGCCAGACCCCTTCCCCTTCTCACACTTTCGGCAATGTTGTCAATGTGGGTAGAGAGGAAGGCGTTGCCGGTAGTTTTGGAGACTAAGGCGAGGCTTCTTAAAATTGGTAAGCCGGTCCGGTCTAATGTTTCAAACATTCGGGCGAAACGGGACATCGTCATATTGAAGATGATCTTTCCGAAGATAGGGATCCGTAATTTTACCCGGTCCCACCAGAGCCGACCATCTTTACTCCGGGTGAAGAGGTAAAATAAAACACCGAGGGCTACTAAGATAAGAAGGATGATAAACCAGAACTTTTGAAAAAACATCGTTACCGCAATTAAAATTCGCGTCGGGAGAGGGACTTTCGTCCCTAAGCCGGTCAAAAGCATAATGAATTTTGGTAGGACAAAAGTGGTCAGGACAATGACCGCAATTACAAAGCCCACCATCAGGATTATTGGATAACGGAGGGCACTCTTCACGTCGCTCTTTAATCTTCTCTCGTGTTCTAAAAGTTCGGCGAGCCGGGCTAAAATCTCATCCAAAACACCACCGGTTTCTCCCGCCCAAACCGAATTGACATACAAGTCGGAAAAAATCCGAGGGTGTTTAGCCATCGCCTGAGAGAGGGATGCCCCGCCCATTAGGTCCTTCCGGATAGTATCCAAACATTTCGCTAAGGTCCGGTTTCTGGTTTGAGATTGTAAAGCACCGATGGTGGAAAGCATCGGTAAACCTGCCCGATGGAGGGTGACAAACTGGCGGGTGAAGTTAATTAAATCAATATCTTTAACCCGGCCCCCAAAAATTGGGCCCAACTCCACTGTTGTTGCTTTCTTTGCCTTCTCTTCTTTAAGACTGATTGGGATATAGCCTAAAGCCTCTAAGTTTTCCAACACCGCACGCTGATCCATCCCTTCTAAGGTTCCTTCCAAAATTTTTCCTGACTTATCTCTCACCCGATATTTATAAATCGGCATATCCCCTCCCTTTCCTTAATCTATCTTTTCTGCCTCGCGGGCCACTTCCTCAAAGGTAGTGATACCCAATAAAACTTTTTTCATCCCATCTTCCCAAAGAGTATCCATACCTTGCTCCCGGGCTAAAGCCCGAATCGCACTCGTTGGCGGACGGGTGACGATTAACTCTCGCATCCGGTCATCAACCCGCAGGACTTCAAAGATACCAATCCTTCCCCAATAACCCGTATTTCGGCAGTGGGTACAACCTTTTCCTCGATAAAACTTTGTCCCCTCTTTCAATTTTAACTCCTTCAAAAGGGTCTTTGGGGGATCATACTCCTCTTTACATTTTGGGCAAATTCTCCTCACTAACCTTTGAGCGATTGCCCCTTCCATTGCTGAGGCGACCAAGAACGGTTCTACCCCCATATCAATCAACCGGGTGATGGTACCGGCGGCATCATTGGTGTGGAGGGTGGAGAAGACCAATTGTCCCGTGAGGGCGGAACGAATCGCCACAGCCGCAGTCTCACCGTCCCGAATCTCACCGATCATTATCACATCCGGGTCCTGACGGAGGATATGCCGCAAACCGACGAGGTAGGTATAACCGGCCCTTTCGTTAACCTGGGATTGGCAGATGCGGTCAATATCATATTCCACCGGGTCTTCAATGGTGATGATATTCTTTTCTGTACCTCGCAATTCGTGCAAAATTGAGTAGAGGGTGGTTGTCTTACCGGAACCGGTCGGACCAGTGACCAAAATGACACCGTGGGGCTTTCTAATCATTTCTCTTAGGAGAGCCAAACGGTCGGGTAAGAGACCTAACTCATCCATACTCAAAAGTCGGACCCGGTCTAAGATCCGCATCACCACTGTTTCGCCATAAGTGGTGGGAAAGGTAGAGACCCGGAAGTCAATCTCCCGGCCGTCCACGATTGCTGCGTAGCGGCCATCCTGAGGTAATCTCTTTTCCGCGATATTCATCCGGGACATTATCTTAAGACGGGAGATGACCGCCAATTGTAAAGCCTTCTTGGGGGAGACGACTGGGTGTAAAACGCCATCAATCCGAAACCTCACTTGCAAACCTTCCCGAGTCGGCTCAATATGGATGTCAGAGGCTCTTTCCCGGACCGCCCGGATGATTAACTGGTTGACCCACCGGACAACGGGTGCTTCGGAAGCCAACTCCTCCAATTTTTTCGGGGCTAAATCCAATTCCGAAGCCACTTCGCCGGCTCCTAATGGCTCAATGGTTTCTACTTCAGGCTCATCCGGAATATCCGGAGGTTCGCTTGCCGCGTAGTATTCATTTAATACATGGTATAAATCTAACTCCCGGCAGACCATCGGTTCAACATCTAAACCGCTCATTCGCCGCACTTCGTCAATCACATAGATATCGGTTGGATCAACCATTGCCAGAACTAAAGTATTTCCGGAACGGAAAAGGGGGCATACTTTCCGCGAGCGTAAAAATTCCTCGGGGAAGGTTTGCAAAACCTCGGGCTCAATCCGAAAGGTCGTTAAATCCACAAAGGGTACCCCGTACTTCTGCTCCAATTCTAAGGCCTCATCATGCTCGGCCATTTTTCCCTCCAACTATCTTAAGTCATCTATTAAAGATTATAGAAAATTTTTGGCTTTTGTCAACTAAGAAATTTTCCGGCGTTCTTTTATGAGTTGAGCCACTTTCCGGCCGGAGAGAAACATTCCCCCAAAGATTGGTCCCATCCTTGGTCCACCAAAAACGGTATTTGCCGCCATACCGCAGACAAAGAGGTTGTGATAAACCTCCTTCGTATTTTCTAAAATCGTTCTTTCGCCGGTTTCTGCCCACATCGGCCCCTCGCCAATGATACCGCCGGTTGGGGTAAAGAGTCTTTGGCCAATCTTTTTTTCGACAATCCTTACCACCTCCGCCTGGTGACCGGAGGCGTCAATCACATATTGGGAGCGGACCGTAAGGGGATCAACATGGAGATGGGCTTCTTCCACACTTGTCCAATTGATTACCACACCACAAATTTTTTCCTCCCGAATTAAGACATCCTCGCAGGTAATTAGATTAAATATCTTCGTTCCGGTTTGGAGACATTTAGCGGTTAAAATGCCTAATGCTTCTAAGGTATCGGCGGTAAAATAGTTTGCCTCATACTCTTCTAAGGAAATTTCTAATTCCTCAAAAATCTCCTTTGCCTCCTTTTGAATCACCATCTGGTTAAACATCATCCCTCCACCCGGCATCCCCCCACCCGGCCGGAGGTTTCTTTCGAAGATTGTCGTCTTTATCTTTTCTTTACCTAAATAATAACCCGCGGTTAAACCAGAAGGTCCAGCACCGACGATTATCACTTCACTTTCTAAGGCATCAATTAATTTCTTAAAATAAGTATCAATTATCGCCCGGGTAATTTTTATTTCGTCAAGCATTCCTCTTTACCAGACAGTGGCTAAAATCTCTCCCCCCACTTTCTGTCTTCTTGCTTCCCGGTCGGAAAGGATCCCCTTAGGGGTGGAAAGGATGGCAATTCCCAAACCACCCGCCACCTTGGGAATTTCCCGATATCCCGCATAGACCCGCCGGGAGGGACGGGAAACCCTCTTTATCTCCGAGATGACCGGCCTCCCGTCCAAGGTATATTTTAATAAGATGACAATCTCCTTTTTTACCCCTTCGCCCGACACCTGAAAGTTATTTATGTAACCCTCTTCTAAAAGGATGCGGGCAATCTCTAATTTCATCTTAGAATAAGGAAATTTCACCTCGGGCTTTCCCCGCATCAGGGCATTTCTGATTCTTGTTAGCATATCGGCGATCGGGTCCATCTCTCCTCCTACCAGGTTGCCTTTCTCACTCCGGGGATTTCCCCTTTCAGGGCGAGTTCCCGGAAGCAGATACGGCAGAGACCAAATCGTCTAAGATAGGCTCTCGGCCGGAAGCACCTTTGGCACCGAAATTTTTTTCTTACGGGAAATTTTGGTTCCCGATTTGCCTTTACAATGTGACAGAGCCTTGCCATTCCTCACCTCTTTTTTCCAGGTAAACTCCGGAAGACCATACCAAATTCTTCTAATAAAGCCTTTGCTTCATCATCCCGTTTGGCGGTGGTAACAAAAGCGATATCCATCCCGAAAACTTTCTTTACCTTTGCCACATCCAATTCGGGAAAGATGAGTTGTTCCGAGATTCCTAAATTATAATTTCCCCGACCATCAAAGGAATCGGGAGAGAAACCCCGAAAGTCTCTAATACGGGGACAAGCGAAGTTTAAGAATCGGTCTAAAAATTCGTACATCCGGTCCCGCCGCAAAGTCACTTTTACGCCAATCGGCATCCCCTTTTTTAACTTGAAGGCAGATACTGCTCCCTTGGCGCGGGTGATGATTGGTTTCTGTCCGGTGATGGTCATTAAATCTTCGCTGATCGCCTCTAAAATTTTAGGGTCGGAAATTGCCTCGCCCGCGCCAACATTAATCACAATTTTCTCTAATCTCGGCACCTGATGGATATTTTTATAACCAAACTTTGCCATCAAGTTCTTTACGATTTTTTTTCGGTAGAGTTCTTTAAGTCGAGGTTGGTAATTGGTTGGCATATTATTCAATCACCTCCAGACATTCCCGGCACCGCCGCACCTTCCTCCCTTCTATCACCTCCCTTTTTAATTTTGCTTTATTCCCGCATTTCGGACAGATGAAGACAAGATTAGAGACAGCAATTGGTTGGGGGATATCAATAATTCCCCCTGGTTTTTCTGCTCCCCTTGGTCTTTGGTGCTTTTTCGCCAAATTCACCCCTTCCACCAAACACCGGATTCTATTCTCTTCCCTTAAGACCTTTAGGATCTTACCCCTTTTGCCTTTTTCTTCGCCTCGGCGTACCTCAACGATATCGCCTTTTTTCAAAAGGGTTTTCATACCACCTCGCTCGCCAAAGAGATAATTTTTGTAAATTCTTTCTCCCTTAACTCTCGGGGTACCGGTCCGAAAACTCTTGTCCCTTTGGGTTCCCCCTTTTCATCAATTAAAACACAGGCGTTGTCGTCAAATCGGATGTAGGAATCGTCCGAACGTCGGAATTCCTTTTTCGTCCGGATGATTACCGCTTTCATCTTATCTCCCGGTTTGACCGGTGCTTGGGGTAGAGCATCTTTAATGGTGACGATGACAATATCTCCCAGGCGGCCGTAGCGCCGACGGGAACCTCCCAAAACCTTTATTACCATCGCTTCTTTGGCTCCGGTATTATCTGCTACCACAAGACGAGTGAAATCTTGAATCATAGCTTCTTCACAACTCGCCACCTCTTCAATTTTGATAAGGGACGAGTCTCCTTTATCATCACCCGGTCACCGATTTGGCATTCGTTCTTTTCATCATGGGCATAGAGCCGAGTCTTTTTCTTCATATATTTTTTGTATTTCGGATGCTGGACCAATCTTTCGCATTCCACAACCACGGTCTTTTCCATCTTATTACTCTTGACAATACCGACTAAGATCTTCCTACTTCCGGCCATACCTCTTCTCCCAATTTTTCACTTTTTCTTTTGTGTAGCCCCGCTCGCGGAGGATGGTTAAAATTCGGGCCAGGTCCCTCCGTAAGGTGCGCAATTTGAGGGGATTGGGTAAGGTTTCTATAACCTTGCGCATTCTTAGGTTGAAATGTTCCTCTTTCAAATCGCAGTAAGTCTTTAATAGTTCCTCGTCGGTCATATTACGTAGTTCAGATGGTTTCATAGGCGATCTCCTCTCTTTTGAGAATTCTCGTGCGGCAGGGTAATTTATCACTCGCCAATCGGAAGGCGGCGATGGCTTCTTCTTCGGGAATCCCTTCTATTTCAAAGAGTACCCTTCCGGGTTTCACTACCGCCACCCAAAACGCTGGATCTCCTTTCCCCTTTCCCATCCGGGTCTCCGCCGGTTTTTTCGTTACCGGTTTATCCGGAAAGACCCTAATCCACATCTTTCCGGCTCGTTTTAGGTATTTAGAGATGGTCATGCGGGCAGCTTCAATCTGCTGAGCAGTTAACCAGCAGGGTTCTAAGGCTTGAAGTCCGTATTCGCCAAAATCTAACTTATTAGCCGCGGTGGCTTTCCCTTTTCTCCTGCCTCGCTGTTGTTTACGGAATTTTACCCTTTTGGGTGCAAGCATATCTTCCCTTAAATACTCCTTTCGCTACTCACTTCTCCCTTATAGATCCAAACCTTCACGCCGATCGTCCCGTAAACCGTTTTTGCCACATCTACTGCGTAGTCAATATCCGCCCTTAAAGTTTGGAGGGGCACACTCCCACCCCGGCGCCATTCACTCCGAGCAATCTCGGCGCCCGCTAATCTTCCTGAGACTTGAACCTTTATCCCTTTGGCACCCAGGCGGAGGGCAGAAGCAATTGCCTTTTTCATCGCCCGACGATAAGCAACCCTTTTTAAGAGTTGTTCCACAATACTCCGGGCGACCAGGCGGGCATTAAGTTCCGGTACCCTTTCCGCTTCAATATGAATCTCTACTTCTTTTTTGGTGAGAGCCCGGAGTTCGGCTAAGAGGGAATTTAAAGTCTCCTTCTCCCGGCCGAAGATCACCCCCGGCCGAGCGGTGTGAATGATAATTGTCACCTTATTACCAACCCGCAGGATCTCAATATCAGAAATCATTGGGTCGACCGATTTCTGAGGTTCTTTGGCGTCGCTATATTTCCGGTTCTCAATATACTTTCGGATTTTAATGTCCTCTAATAGGTTATTTCGGTATTCTTTCTTGTCGGCAAAGAACCACTGAGACTTCCAGTCTTTGGTGATACCCAATCTAAAACCTAAGGGATGAGTCTTCTGCCCCATATTACTATTTAGTACCAACCTTTATTTTAATATGAGAGGTTCGGTGCTTATAAAAAAGGGGCATACCCCTTGGTCCTGCCCGAACTCTCTTTAAGGAAGGTCCGGGGTCACAGGTCGCCTCCTTAACAAATAAATCTTCCTCCTTCACTTTCGCCTTTCCCGATTTGTAAATGGCATTGGCAATCGCAGATTTTAAGGTCTTGAGGACGAAGGTCTTAGTCCTCTGTTTATTAAGAAAGGTGAGGATATTTAATGCCTCCGGAACCGGCTTTCCTCTAATCAGGGCTAGGATGCGGTTAATCTTCTTAGCTGAAACCCTCTGGTAGCGACTGATAGCTTGACTCTCTATCATTTCTTCTCTCTACCCTCTTCTCTCTTTTCTTTTCTCTGCCCCGAGTGGGCACGGAAGGTTCGGGTGGGGGCAAATTCTCCCAACTTATGGCCAACCATCCTTTCGGTAATATAGACCGGGAGGAAGCGATTACCACAATGGATGGCTATTGTATGACCAACAAATTCCGGAGGGATGGTGCTCCTTCGGGCGTAGGTCTTTATCACCCGCTTTTCACCCCTTTCGTTCATCTCTTTAATTTTGGTTAGGAGATTCTGGTCAATATAAGGACCTTTTTTGGTGGACCTTCCCATTTTACTTTCTCCTCTTAATTATGTATTGGTCAGAAACCTTTTTCTTCTTTCTTGTCTTTTTCCCCTTAGCCAGAAGTCCGGTTTCCGAGCAGGGATGGCGACCACCGTGAGAACGCCCTTCGCCACCACCCATCGGGTGGTCTATCGGATTCATCGCCACCGCTCTCGTCCGTGGTCTTATTCCCATATGGCGCATCCTTCCTGCCTTTCCGAAGGAGATATCTTTCCATTCGGGATTAGAGACCCGGCCGATGGTGGCAAAGCAGTTAAGGTGAAATTTTCTTATCTCGCCGGAGGGGAGTTTGATTACCGCGTAATCTTCCTCTTTGGCTAAAAGTTGGGCCGAAGTACCAGCGGCACGCACACAATAGGAATCGCGGTTGGGATAAAGTTGGAGGTTATGGATTTCCACCCCAACCGGAATGAGCCTTAAAGGCATCGCATTTCCCGGGCGGATCGGGCAATTTTCCTTTTCGGAGGCTAAAATCTCATCCCCTACGGCGAGCCCTTCTGGGGCTAATATATAACGATATTCACCATCCCGATAGCAGACTAAGGCAATCCGGGCGGTTCGGTTTGGGTCGTATTCAATCGTCTTCACCTTAGCCGGGATTTCTCTTTTATCGCGACGGAAGTCAATTATCCGGTAGAATTGCTTTTCACCGCCTCCTCGGTACTTAACGGTAATTACTCCCTGATTATTTCTTCCCCCTTTCTTCTTTTTCCTCACTAAAAGGGGCTTGTAAGGTTCTTCGGTCGTTATCTCTTCAAAGGTGAAAGAGGTATAAAACCGCCTGGAAGGGGTATATGGTTTATACTGTTTAATACCCATATTAGACCTCTAATTCTTCAATCCTTTCTCCTTCCTTTAAGGTGACAATTGCCTTCTTCCAATTGCTTGTCCGTCCGGCATAGATACCCATCCGCCGCGGCTTCCCTCTCATATTAATCACCCGAACCTTTTCCACCTTCACTCCAAAGATTTCTTCCACTGCTCTCTTGATATCAACTTTATTGGCATCCCTTAAAACCTTAAAGGTATATTGCCTCAATTCCTTCAATCGGGATGACTTTTCCGTAGAGAGAGGCTGAATGATTATCTCGCGGGCGGAATACATACCTCTTCCTCCCTCTTCTTTTGAGAAAAGATTTCTAAAAACTGGTTAAGGCCGCTCTCGGTGAAGAGTAGTTTATTATTTTTCAGGACATCGTAGGTATTAAGGTCTTTTGCCTGTTTCAATTGGAAGTGAGGGATATTTCTACTCGCCAATTTCACCTCTCGGGCGATTTGCGCCAGAAGGAGGAGGCAAGATTCACCTTGATTTATCCCTAAATTCCTTAAGATTTTAACCATCTCCTTCGTCTTAGGACTGACGAGGGAGAAATCTTCTAAAAAGATTATCCCTTTTTCTCCCATCTTCGCCGAGAGAGAAATTGCTAACGCCTTCCTCTTCTTCTTTTTAGGTAAAGAATAGTGATAGTCTCGGGGTTTAGGACCGAAGACCTTACCACCCCCAACCCAGATTGGCGAACGGCGCGAACCGTGCCTCGCCCGGCCAGTATGCTTCTGCGGCCAAGGTTTCCGACCACCTCCGGAAACTTCTCCCCGAGTTTTGGTGCTCGCTGTTCCCTGCCTTTGATTGGCGAGATAGTTTCTCACCACTTCCCAGACAACCCCTTCTTCTATTGGACAGTTGAAGATTTCGTCCGGGATTTCAATTTCTCTCTTTATCTCACCGGTGATGGAAAAAAGGGAAGTCTTCATATTAAGATTCCTTCTTCCGAATTATGAGTAATCCGCTTCTCGGTCCTGGGGTAGCCCCTTTCACATACAAGATATTTGCTTCTTTATCAACCTTCACTACCTTCAAATTTTTAACCGTCACCCTCTCACAGCCGTAGTGGCCAGGTAAAGTCCGGCCGCGCCAGGGATGTCCCGGGAAAGTTCCGGACCCTAAAGAACCGATTCGGCGGTGAGACATTGAACCGTGACTCTGGGGACCACCCCGCCAACCCCATCGCTTCACGCCGCCAGCAAATCCCCGGCCTTTTGTCCAACCGGTGATATTCACCAAACTTCCTTCGGAAAGGATACTCACATCAATCTTATCTCCTAACTGGTATTTATCAACATCTTCCGTCCGAAATTCAACGAGGAAACGCATCGGTGGGAGTTTTGCCTTTTGGAAATGACCAGTCATCGGTTTATTCGCCTTTTTCACTTCTTCAAAGCCTAATTGCAAGGCGTTATACCCGTCTTTCTCTTTGACTTTTTTCTGAACAACAAAGCAAGGTCCGGCCTTAATGACCGTGCAGGGTATTGCCTCCCCTTTTTCTGAAAAGAGAGTGGTCATTTTCACCTTCCGTCCTAAGAGCATATTCATACCGCTTTTATCTCCACTTCCACCCCGGCTGGGATCTCTTGGCGCATTAGGGCGTCAATCGTATCTGAGGTGGCATTAGAGATTTCAATTAGCCGTTTATGAATTCTTAGTTCAAATTGCTCCCTTGACTTTTTATCCACATGAGGTGAGCGTAAGACTGTGTAGAGGGAACGCTTTGTCGGCAAGGGGATTGGTCCCGAGACCAAAGCCCCGGTTCTTCTTACCGCTTCCACAATCTCCTTGGCAGAAGCGTCTAATAGCCGGTGGTCATAGGCACGCAATTTAATTCTTATCCGCTCGCTTTCTTTCATAGTCCTATCGTAAAGTTCCAATTATATGTTAATTTTTATGAAAGTCAAGCCTTTTTATGAGAAAATTTATCTTGACTTTCCTTAAAAAGATAGGATAGCATAAATTTTCAAATTTGTCAACTAAAAAATATAATTAGTAAATGTGTTAAGACATGGTTACCAGGTTAATAAGGGTATTAAGGTAGTAGATGTGTTGAAATTATTTAATAAGTTTCTTAAAATAATAGGCGTTCAAAAAAGAATTAAAAGAGTAAGAGAATTA
>JBDRVQ010000037.1 GCA_039801905.1 candidate division WOR-3 bacterium
TCCGCATTCCTCCGCCAGTAATTTGGAAATACCGTAGGGGGAGATGGGGTTTAAGGGATAACTTTCTTTTATCGGCTTTTTATCTCTTACCCTGCCGTAGACATCAGCGGAGGAGATCAAAATGATCCGAGGAGAAAGGGAAGATAGCAAAAGTGCCCGGAGGAGATGATATGTCCCAATAAAGTTCACGCGTAATGTCTCCTCGGGATGAGTAAAAGAATAACCGACCGAACTAACCGCTGCCAAATGGAATATGCCATCTGGTTTGATTTCTTTAAGAAGTGATGGCAACTTCTCAAAATCCAAGATGTCACATTGGAAATATCTCACTTCGGGAAAAGGCTCTCGGACCGGAAGAAGATGGAAGCCAAAGACTTCATAACCTCTTTTCAAGAGATGAAATGTCAAATGATGCCCAACAAAACCTTCAATCCCGGTAATTAAGATTTTCTCCATCCTCCTATTAGAAGAAGCCACAGAAAGGGGCTTTTTAAACCCTCTCCCGCCAGTAATCTAAAAGATCATTTAGAGTCTTCTCAATCGGTATCTCTGGTTTCCAACCTAACTCGGTTTGAATCTTTGTCGCATCGCCTAACAAAAGCATCACATCGGAAGGACGAAGCCTCTGGGGGTCAACTTTAACTTCCACCTTCACTTTACTTAAAGAGAGGATGATATCCAAAATCTCTTTAATTTTATAACCTTTACCACTGCAAATGTTATAAACCTCTCCTGGTTTTCCCTTTAATAAGACCAGATAGTAAGCCCGCACGGTATCGCGAACATCGGTGAAATCCCGCACCGCCTCTAAGTTACCTACATAAACCACCGGCTCTCTTTTCCCTTTTTCAATCTCCGCAATCTGTTTACAGAAATTGGAAGTGACAAAAACTTCACCCCTCCTCGGTCCTTCATGATTAAAAGCTCTTGTGCGAACAACTTTTATGCCGTAACTCATAAAATACTGATAACCCAAAAGGTCCTGGGCGACTTTACTCACACCATAAGGGCTTAAAGGACGCAAAGGGTTAGTCTCCTTTATTGGCACTTCATTCGGATAAACCATTCCGTACTCTTCTGAAGAACCAGCAATTTGAATCCGGCAATCCAAATTTTCCGCCCGCACCGCCTCAAAGATATTAAGCTGGGATATGATATTAGTGGTCAAGGTCTCCTGGGGTGCTATCCAGGACATTGGGACATAACTCTGGGCGGCTAAATGGAAGATCCCATCCGGCTTTATCTTCCTTATCACTTCTCGCACCGCCACCGGATCCTTAAGGTCGCATTCCAAAAGGGAAATTTTATCTGAAAGGTGGGAGATATTTTCCATTCGCGACCGCCAGCGATAAATCCCAAAGACCTCATCTTTACCTAAGGATAACAAATATTCCGCCAAATGGCTACCAACAAAACCCGTAATCCCAGTAATTAAGAATTTCAAAATACCCTCCTCAAAAATAGCACAAAGATGAATTTCACCTGTTTATGCCTTTTCAAATTTTCCCGCCTTAATACAACGGGTGCAAACCCAAATCTTTTTTACTTTTCCTTCCACCTTTGCCCGCACCCTTTGCAAATTTGGCTCAAATCTCCTCTTAGTTACGTTATGGGCATGACTGATATTATGACCAGTCATACCGACCTTTCCGCATATCTCACAATGTCTCGCCATATCTACTCCCTTATTAAGTTATTTTCTGTCTTATTCTACAAAACTACTCCCTTTTGTCAACTATAATTTTCAAGTTCCGAAATTAGTTCGCCAAAGTATATATTTATAGTTGAAAATGGTATAAAAACAATTTTCCTCTCCTAAGGAGATTAATTTGAAAGTATATGTTTAATCGAAAAATCAGAAGTTCATTTGACAGCAAAAATTTCCAATGTATATTCGGTGGCGATTAATTCTGGCTGGCAGAAAAAAATGATTATCCTTTTCCCCTTCTTTGAAAACGATATCAAATTTTTTGATATCGTTATGGGAGACTATTTTCTTCTTACTAAAAGAATCACCCTTTCTCCTCAAAGAATATCCAAAGAAATATCTATCGCCTTAAACGAATGGGTTAAAGAGCCAACGGAGATGTAATCAACTCCAGTCTTAGCGATTGCCCGCACATTCTTTAAGTTCACCCCGCCCGAAACCTCTAATTTTACTCCCGGTCTTTTCCTTTTCACTGCTTCCCTTATCTCTTTCAAACTCATATTGTCCAACATAATCAATTCCGCTCCAACCTTTTGGGCAATTAGGAATTCTTTTAAGTTTTTAACTTCAATCTCAACGGGTAATCCCTTCTTATTTCTCCTCTCTACCCGTGCCAGTGCCTCTTCTATCCCCTTAACCAATTTTAAGTGGTTATCCTTAATTAGAATCATATCAAAAAGTCCAAAACGGTGATTTTTTCCCCCACCGACCTTTACCGCATACTTCTCTAAAATTCTCAATAAGGGGGTGGTCTTTCTGGTATCCATAATTTTTGCTTTTGTGCCTCTTGTTTTCTCAACAAATTTCCGGGTGAGAGTAGCGATACCACACATCCTCTGTAAAAAATTTAACGCTACCCTTTCTGCGGAAAGAATTGCTTTTGCCTTTCCCTTTATCACCGCTAAGACCTCTCCTTTTTTAAATTCTTCCCCATCTCTCTTCTTCGGTCTAAATACTATATCTTTATCCAAGGACTTAAATACCAATTGACAAATTTCTATTCCGGCCAAAACCCCTCCTTCCTTTGCCCTAATCACCGCCCGACACCTTTCCTCCCCTTTTAGCAAATATTCGGATGTCCAATCACCTCTCCCGATATCTTCTTCTAAGGCTTTTCTGATTAACTTTTTTATCTCTGGCTTTGATGCTAAATTCTTGAACATAAAAAAATAAAGGAGGGGAGAAAAATCCTCTCCCCTCCTCCTTCTTTTAATCCTTAACGCGTCGGTGCTGTTCCCGCATTGCCGGTATTCCGATTATCATGGCGCCATCTGGGCCAAGGGGTATTCGCTGGTGTGCCAGTCGTTCTTCCTTTTACTGCAAAGACCGCCTCCGCGGTTGGACAGTAGATTGTGCCATCCGGACCAATAATCACTGAGGGATCAACATCCTCATAAGCCATCTTCTTTATTTTTCCACCGATTCCTAAATCTTTATACCATCTAACCGTTCCGTCAATATTTACCGCGAAAAGTATCCCTTCATCATAAGCCAGGATATAGAAAATGCCATCCTGAGCAAAAGCCGGAGTTGAGGTGATGGTAATTGGACTACCCAATCGATCGGTCAATTGAATTGGATAGCCACCTTTCGCCTGACCGGTATTAGGGTCAACCGCATGAATATAACCTTCATCATCGCCAAAGTAGAGATAACCATCCGTACCGATTACCGGTGAAGAACTGACACTATGACCAGAAGTATATTCCCAAACCTTCCGGGCAGAATCACCAAGGTCTTGAACCGCAAAAAGTTTTCCGTTAGTGGTGCTGTTGGGAATATAAACCATATTACCAGAGAGACAGGGTGCAGCATCAAAAGGACCACCCAAGAAAATCTTCCATTTCACCGTACCAGTGGTTGTCACTTTCCATAAATAACCAATCTCATCGGCAAAAATTATCTGACCAGCAGAATTAATCACCGGCGAAGACCTAACACCGCTTCCCACCGAAACCGTAGCTGCTACTGTGCCGTTATCCCGGTTTAGGATATAGAGTTTCCTCTCGCTACCGGTACCAAATACGACATAATTACCAACAAGCGCCGGGGCAGTAGAAATATCAAGTGTGGAATCCTCATAGTTAGGATAGCGCCAACGGGGTCCTAAATTACTGGAACGGGAGTAAAGTCGGCTCTCATCATTTGCCACATAGATATTGCCCAACTCATCAATCGCCACCGTGCCATCGTAGACATAGTCTTCTCCTAAACCATCGGCACGTGCCTTCTTCAAGGTCTTCAGATTTAATTGGAATAAGGAATAATAACTTGGCTCATCGGTCATCGGCGCACTAAGAACCAAAACTGACTCGGCGGCACTGATGAAGATTGCTGGCGAGCGGAAATCCCCAATTCCGACAATCGTATCTAAAAATGTAGCAATAACACTTCCTTCATCAAGAGCGGTTATTTGATATGAGTCAGACGAATCCGATATCGCACCTTTCTTATCTATGGCAATTGCCTTTATATTATAATTACCGGCTTCGGGAAAATTATAACCCGCCAGAAAAGAACCACCCCCCGCCATTAGAGGACTAGTAATTACCGCACCTTTTTTCCAAATGAATTGGTATTGGATACTATCACCATCCGGGTCATTTGACCCGCTAACGACAAAGTAAGCGGATTCCCCAGTAGCCACACTTTGGAGATTAGGAATGACCGAAGTGATTGTTGGCTTCGTCGGCCTTCCATTGGGTAAAATTGTGATAGAAAATGGAGTAGACCACTCTTCTTGAATATTCCCTTTAATATCCATTGCCTTCGCCTTCACCGAGAAAGTTTGGGCTGTGATAAATTGATGGTCAACATAAGCGGTTTCGCCACTATTATATTCACTGGTCGTCTCCATCGGTGAATTATCTCCCCAATCAATGATATAAATCACCTTATCCTTATTGGGATCAGTGGTTGTAAAGGAAAAAAGTGGTGCACTCCACTGGTAGGCTTCACTCGGTCCGGAAACCGTCGGTACCTTAGGGGGTTTATTGCCGCAACTGGAGCCGAAAAAGAAAATGAAAGTGAGAAAGAAAAGAAAGATGGTAAGAAATATCTTCTTAATCTTACTATTCATCATCCCTCCTTATCTAATCACCACCGGTCCGTGGAAAGCCCCCCTTTCTGGAACTCTTCTCAAACCACCTCTACCATCTTCCGCATAAAAATAATACCGATTATCTAAACTTTCTAAGAGGCGCGTTCTAAAAATATAAATTCCATCGCATTTCTTTCCGCGGTGGAATTTCATTTGATAGGGGGTATCGTTTATCACCACCTGAATGATGGAAGGAGGATCAAAATCGGGATCTTTATATCTCAAATAGAAAGTGTATTCTGTTTCTGGTCCCCCGAGATTTGGTTCTACTCGCCAGTCGGCTAAAATTGGGTCTTCGTTCTCTGCTTTCTCCACTTTCGGGCCCCGAATGAAACCGACTCCCGGAAGACTTATCCTTGCCCCATTAAAATCTTCCGCGTAGAAGTAATAGGCGTTAGGAAAACCCCTCATCTTTCTCTTGACCAAATATATCCCATTGGAGGGTTTTCCTTTATGAAGAGACATTGTGCATTCTACCGCATTAACCACGGCAATAACACTCCGGGGTGGATTGCAGTCCGGGTCATAATATTTCACGGTAAAGGTGTAAATATCCTTCTCGTCGCCGTAATCAAAATAGACGCCTCCTTCGGACAAGACTGGTTTTCGGTTATATTTTGTTCTTAAACCAACGAATGGACCTTTCTTCTCTCCGTATCTGGGAAAGCGGTCGATCTGACCCTTCTCATCCTCACAAAGAAAATAGAAGGAATGCTCTCCCGGAGGTAAGGTAATGGGAGCAGAGCGATAGACACCTTTCCAAGATTTCCCTCTCTTCAAACTTAATTCGTAGGGGTTGCCATCAATAAATACTCTGATAGCAACCGGGGAAATTTCTTCGGGATGAAAATAAGATATTTCCGCGTAGTAAGAGGTGCGTGTTGTGCCATTTTGCGGTATCACTTTACCGTCGGAGAGCCAGGGCTTTTCCGGCCAATTACCAGCCCAGAGGCTTAAAAAGATAAAGAACAAAGGAAGTATCCTTCTCATTTCTCTCCTCCATAAATAAGTTTCCCAGCTTTCTTCATACCATATTTAACTTTTATTATACCTAATTCCCTAAATAAGTCAAGTTATCAGCGGAGAATGACTATCTTATAACCAATCTCCTTCTTCCTTCCCTCCTTTTTTAAGAAATATATTCCCGCCGGCAATCTCTCAATTACTCCACTTCTTCCTTTTCCTTTTTCCGCCACAATCTTGCCCGTTGCATCGTAGACTGTCACCTCTTCCTCTTTCTCCAAAATGAGAGAATTTAATCTGAAGCCAAAAAGGAGCGTCGGATAAATTTCGGATTTGCGTTCTCTACTCTTAAATGAAAAGTCGGTGATGCCAATCACCGGTTCTCCGGTAACAAAACTAATCGCCCTTCCGGAAACTAAAGGTGCCTGTGCCCGATGGTAAGTGCCGTTGTAAAGTCCACAAATACCACGAGTGGATGTGTTATTTTCAATTCCAACGGTATTGGAGATGTAGTTATTCGCGGTATAGTACTGGAAGACAATCTTATTATCACCAGTTGGCGTGGGAACGGTCGTATCATAAACGATAACCTCAAATTTATCCCACTGGGTATTGGGAGAGAAGTAATGGACTGAATCCCATTCAATAATGAATCTGTGCGAATCGGGTTCGTAGAGATACCACATTCTATTACCATAGGGCGGATATAAATCATCCCAATTGACGCAAATCATAGAATGGGGATTACTTGATGTTGGGTCCGGAAGTGGCTGGTTGGTATAAACCGTTGAAGTTGTCCTTCCGGGCATTATCCAACCGTTGCTGCAAACGGAAAGCGATTCCGCGAATCTTTGCCCATAATACTTAAAGACAAAGGGTAAGGGAATTCTTATCGTCTGGTCATCCGAAGTGATGGGCAGTTGGGTTCCCCGGTTTCTCAGTTCAATCCAGCGATAAGTTGGATGTTGGATATAGAAGGTATCAATATCATCATAGGCATAATAGATTGCCGGGTCTCCATCGGGAATCGGATCGGTAATGGTTAAGACACCAATTCCAATCGTAAAACCTAACTTCTGACTATAACCACCATCTGCGGTCACAAATAAAGAACAGAGAACCTGAGTTTCCGGTCTTATCCGGGAATCGGCATAAACGACAAATCGGTCCTGGGAATTAATTCCAATGGAATCCCGATTGATAAATCCATAATTACCAATGGAGTCACGTACTAAAAAGAGGGTATCATAAGCCTTTAAGACCGCCCGAACATTATATCCGTGTCCCAAACCGTTATTCTTAATCGCGACCGTAAGAAAAACTTCCTCTCCCGGATCAATTCTTCTATTCGGACGACTGGCATGGGAATCACTCACGAAGTAATTCTGGTAAGCAAAAATTGGGGTGCCAACTGTGATTGTAATCGGAGAAACCCAGGTGGAGTCCGAAGCATCCCGACAGATTAAAGAGCAGGGGATGTTATACCCGTTAGGTAAACCAAGGTTAATTAAGAGATTATAGCCATTGGCTCCAGTAAAGGCAGAATCCTGGCCGGGAATATTGCCGAAGTTTTTAATCGTATCCGATGCCTGGGCCTGGGGATCCCGCGTAATAAACTTCCCAATTACCCCTTGGGCAGTAACATTTCCCCAGTTCTTCACCCAAGTTGGTAATTCCAATTCCTCTCCCGGATTGGGAATGCCATCTCCGTTCCCTCTGGGTGGAGCATCGTCAATAAAATGGCGCAAATAAATAACATAAGGTCGGTTCATCGGCGTGGCGATACAGGCTCCGAGATAAGTTTCTAAATTGTGTCCGGTCACTGTGATATAAATACTATCCGGCTGTTGGGTGTAGAGGTTCAAGACCACTGAGCCTGATTGATTGGTATAGGCGGAACGATGACAGGTGGTGTCATTCTTTGCCGAAGCACAGACTAATGCCCCAACCACGGGCTGGCCTTGCCTCTGAACCGAAACTGGTAATTGATAAGAACCTACCGGAATAACCGTGGGATGAGAAACTTGAATCGTCTGGGGTATATCCCAATAGATATCAATTGCACCGTCACCCATCAGATTATACATTTCAAAATATCTTCGGGTGGTGGAATTATTGCCCATTTGGCGGAAATAGACAAGTTTACCTTTATTAACCATCCCCATCGCCCAGAAAAAGTTAGAATCCATTGCCGCATCAAATACCCTTCTTTCAAATGTATCATCCTCAACCCAATAGGAAGTAACCGTTGAGGCATAATGGCTAATTGCTCCCCGATAACCAACTCGGATCCAAGTTTCGGAAAAACATTCCGGATAGGATTGAGATGTGTAATCACCAGAAAGACAGGCATAGGTACCAATGAAAGGAACCTTATCTAAATTAGTCAATTGCCGAACATTATCCGAAGTAAAGTTGCAATCCGCCCATCGGTCGGTACTACCATGCCCAGAATAGGTGACCCAAGCCCGACCGCCATTGATCGCTTCTGGAATTGGCGTTCCGGAGTTATAATAAAGGAATAGAGAATCGCAGATTACCCCGTATCTCCTCTGGAGCCGCATACAATACTTATGGGTACTTTCGGCGACCTGATGATTTCCTCCATCCGAAGAGGCGATAAAATAAGATTTCTTTAACCATTCCCGAGTAGTTAACCATTGGTTCTTCTCGTATTTGATTACCTTCTGGACAAAACTATCAAGTTGGGCGGAATTGGCGACTGAGAGCCGGGAGACATCAATATCAGGGAAGTAGTCATCCGGATTCATTAAGGAAAAGTTCAAATCGGTTGGGGGCGAACCAGCACCCTGACCGGTAAAATAGCCAATCCGGTCAACATCGCCAACCAAAAGGACATAAGTCGGTCTTATTGGCCAGTTATTATAGGCATTGAGAATATAATTCCGGACAGTGTTGGCTTGTCCACCGCCGACCTCAGAAAGGGTCTTCACCCAGGTCTTATAACCTTTCCGCCATCGCCACTGCGCCAAAGGTAAGATGTTATTATACCATTCGTCCGGGACGATTATCAAATAACCAATTGGTAAATTTGGTGGGTCAATTTCATAATAACGGTAGTTAAGAATTAAATCAGAAAGGCGCTTTTCAAAAGGTAAAGAATACCAATTTCTTAGGTTATCAAGGGTCTTACTGATATTACCACCTTCTGTTTTAATTTCCAATTCCAGATAGGGATAGAATTCAATAATACCTCTTTGGGGATTATAGCGAACCGGAGAGATTTCTAACACCGCCACCCGATGGGCCCGAATGTAGCCGGAACTGACAAGATTAACTATCTCCGCAGGAAAGAATTGGTCACGCCCGTAAAATTCTTCATCTTTGGTCCAAGGTGGTGGAGGCCCAGGCTTAGGAATGGGCGGTTGTAAAGGACAGATGGGAAAATCTAACCCTATCTCCTCTCTTTTGTAATTCTTCACCGAAATTTTCACTTCTGCCCCTTCAGGAATTTCGATAAACTCCCGGAAAATTGGTAAAAGCGGTTTGCCAATGATATCCGTTCTCCCGGACGCCGGAAAGTTAACTTCCGAAAACACTCCCTCGGGTAGTTCTTTTCGGGAAATGGTCGGTTTTGGTGTGATCACTTCCAGAGAAAAAGAAGAATAGGAAAAATCCTTTATCCTTATCTCTCCCCATAAAAATGGGGAAAAGAAAATAAAGAAGAGAAACTTTTTCATATCTCCTCCCTAAGAAAAGGTACTCTTTTTCTCATTCACTTCTTCTTTGATAAAATTGAGAACCCCCCCTTCCACCTTTATTTCCCCAAAGATAAAATTTAGATTATCCTCACCCATCCCTTTTACCGGAGGGGCAAAGACTAAAAGATTATCTTCGTTTTTCTCAAACACCACCCCAGCCGCTAAATGAGAACCCTGCATATCGGTAAGGCCCACCGCCTGCCCAATAAATGGGCTATGTTTTATCACACGCCCCGGATTCGTTAAGAAGCGCTTCTGAGAAAGGTTATACACCTTCCCTTCTTTCAGGTAGCGCTGCCAGGATTCAATCCGAAAGCGCTTCCGCTGGAGCAAATTTCTTTTACTTTTTTTAATCATCCCCGGAAGGGAGAAAACCTTTCCTCCATCAGCCAGCGAATTTTCCTGATACGGCACACCAACTTTTAACACCACGATGTGATCCGGTTTGATTATTTCTATTTCCAGTGCCAACATCTTATCCCGAAAACCTTGGTCCTTAAAGAAAGCCACTGATTCCACAACCAAAAGTTCCGCCTTTCGGGCGATGGGCAAGATCTCTTTCAAGCCCCGAGCAAACTCCCGTTCCTTCCCTAAAGGGGATGTGTTTCCGATGAAATAAATCTTTTCTGGCTTTATCTCCGATAAAGAATTGATCTCTTCTCTCACGAATCCCAAGCCGATGGTCGTCGGCGGACCGATATTGGACTGCCCCACATCCATATCTAAAACTGCCGTCTCTATCCCTTTCTTATAACCCGTTTGGGCAAGACTTGTCACAAAAGAGGTCTTACCGGTAGTGGTTTCTCCAATTACCAAAATCCGGGAGGGCTGGGCTAAAATCTTTTCCACACAATCCTGCCAGGCTTCTTGGATCGTCATTTTTCTCATTGTATTCAATTAAACTTAGATGTCAAGTTAACAATCGCTTTACTCATCACTCATCTCTTCCATCCTCCGTAGTAATCTGCGGTGGACCTCCTCCGGCACCTCTTTTTCTTCAATCGCCTTTAAAACATTAATTAAAAGGCGATAAGAGCGAATCAATCTGGTACACTCAAGGCAAGACATCCGATGCCTTTCTATCTGGTAAAGCAACTCCTCCTTAATCTCCTTATCAAAATATTCAAAGATGATCGCCTTCACATCCTGACAGTTCAACTCTTTTTTAAAAGAAATTTTTCTCTTCATAACTTCGCCAACTTTTCCGTGAGGAGATTTCGGAGAAAAACCCTTCCCCGATGGAGCCGGGATTTTACTGCCGGGAGTGAGATCTTCAGAACTTCCGCCACCTCCTCATTAGAGAGACCTTCCATATCCCGCAAGATTAATACCGAACGCCAATCCGGTGGTACTTCCGCCAGGGCGCGGCGAACCGTTTCAATAATTCTTCTCTTCTTCATTTCCTCCTCCAGACTAAACTCGTAATCCAAAACTTCTGCTCCATTACCCCCATCTTTCCGGGCGATCAGTCTCTCCTCCCCCATCTCCTCAATTGATACCTTGCCTCCTTCCCGCTGCCTTTTTTTCAATTTCCTCAAAGAGACATTGAGGGCGATCCGGTAGAGCCAGGTATAGAAACTTGATTTCTCCTTAAATTTCTTTAAATGGCGAAAGGCGCGTAAAAATGTCTCTTGTAAAACATCGGCGGCATCTTCCGCATTCTGGAGCATCCGGTAAGCCAAATTATAAATTCTTTTCTCGTAGCGTTGGACCAAATCCGCAAATGCCCTTTCGTCCCCCTCCTTCGCCTTCCTCACTAACTCCTTCTCACTCAGTGGTAGGGATTTGATCTCGGGTGGTTGGGCCAGGGCGTAAATCTTTTCTCTTTTTTCCGAATTCATTAAGACCTCGGTGGGACAACCCTCTGCCCCCGTGCTTTTCCCGGTGTGTTATCAAAAACCTCAATTATATGATAAATCACACCAATTGATTTTTTGGGCGATTCGCTATGAAAATAATCGTGAACCAAATTGATATATTCTACCGCCTTCTTTTCGTAAGGGGTGAGTTTGGGATTATCCGGATGAATAAGCTGCGTTAGCGCCTTCAATTCGTAAGAGGGGAAATCTAAAAAGACAATCGCCACTGCCGGATTTGCCATTTGGTTGAGGAAAGTATGGGTCTCAAAATCCGGTGTGGAATACAACTCTAAGGAGGTCTGTTTGGTGAGGTCAAAAATCTCTTCCCCCGCTTGGTAAAGGCTTTCCAAGCGGCTTATCTTCTGGGAGATTGAATCCCTAATCGTATTCTTCAAAAGATTGATGATCTCATCTAACTTCTCCTCCTTAGGAATGAAACCAATCCCCTTTACCGCACAATTTATGGAGAACTGACTATCCCTTCTCCTTCCCCCGTAACTCGCCACCATCCCCGAATGGGGTCCGGTCAGGGAAGGGGATTTCCCTGCTTTCAGATTTTCTAACATCTCAATTCTTTTGGCAAAGTTCCACCTTAAAAAATCTTCGGGCAATTGGCGAACAGAAAAAATCTGCCACCGCCCATCAACCTTTGCCCTAATTTTTCCCATCGGCAATCGGCTCAAATCAATATTCGGTTGGGAGAAAGTCCCATTTCGCCAGTAATTAACCTTTCCCTTTTCTAAACCTCCAGCTCCGCCTCTCATAATAAGGCCTCCCAATAGAAAAAAATAGAGAAGAACCTTCCTCATCTTTCCTCCTCTTTTTGCTTAACGATTGCGGTGACGATCGGTAAGAATAACCCCCTTTTCTTAAAAAAGATGTTTACTAATCCTAAAAGAAAAAAGGCAAAAAAGATGCCAATGACTCCACCCCAAAGATTAAAAAAGATCACACCGATAATTAAAAAGAGAAGGGGGAGACCAAAAAGGAGAAGAGAGGAAAAAAATTCCTTTTTTTCATTAAAAGTTAATTTTACCCAATCACCTTCCTTCGCTCCAATATCATTTTTCGCCTCCACCGTCTTTTTCCCAGAAGAAAAAAGAAGACCGCATCCTTCTCTTTGCCCGCAGCCCCCGCAAAAACCGCTCGGCTTTATCTCTACCAGCACCCTCTTTGCCTTCACCACTTTCACCCGACCGACCTCTTCCATTTTACCCTTTTTTCACTTGCTTTCTCAAATAGGCTAAGATAAATTCCTCAATCTCCCCATCCAAAACCTCCTCTACTTTACTGGTTTCGTAATTGGTTCGGTGGTCTTTTACTAAACGGTAGGGAAAAAGGATATAACTTCGGATTTGGTGTCCCCAGGCGATTTCGGTCTTCTGCTCCTCGTATTTCACCATCTTCTCCTTTTCTTTCTCCTTATAATAATTATACAAGCGGGCACGGAGAATTTTTAAGGCATTTACCTTATTTAAGTATTGGGAACGTTCCTCTTGACAGGAGGCTTGAATGCCCGTGGGAATATGGGTAATCCGGACCGCGGTCGCTGCCTTATTCACATGCTGACCGCCATGACCCGAAGCCCGAAAGGTTTCCACTTTCAAATCCTTATCTTCAATCTTTATTTCAATTTCCGGGATTTCGGGCAGGACGAAGACCGAGGCGAAAGAAGTATGCCGCCGACCGTTAGCATCAAAGGGAGAAATCCGCACCAGCCGATGTACACCGGTTTCCGATTTTAAGAAGCCGTAGGCATTTTCACCCATCACCTCCAAGACCACCTCTTTTATACCCGCCCCTTCATTAGGCCGGAGACTTAAAATCTGATAAGTGAAATTCTTCTTCTCAATGAAACGCAGATACATCCGAAATAACATATTCGCCCAATCGCAAGATTCTAAACCACCCGCTCCGGGATGAATGGTAAGAATACAATCCTTACTATCATCCTCTTCCCGAAAAAGGGCTTTTAACTCTAAATCCCGAATCTCTCTTTCTATCTTCGTAAGATCCGTTGCTAAATCCAAAGCCTCTTCGCCCAAAAGTTCGGCTAACTCTTCTAAGTCTCTTGCCTCCTTTTCTAACTTAACAAAATTATCTATAGTCTCTTTCAATTTTTGGATCTGTTTCAAGATCTTAACTCCTTCCTCCGGGGGATAAGAATTCTCACTATTGTAAAAATTGGCAATTTTTTCGTTTAGTTCTTTTAACTCTTTTTCTTTCTTCTCAATCTCAAAGAAACTCCCTTAAAGACTGGAGACGGGAGACAACATCTTTCACCCTTTTGGTCATAATCAATTACTCCGCAGAAGGAGTCTCCTTCTTCTGCCATTTCCGGCGGAACTTCTCCACCTGCCCGGCGGTATCCACCAACTTCTGCTTTCCCGTGAAGAGGGGATGACATTGGGAACAGATCTCAACATTGATCTTCGGCTTGGTCGCTCGGGTTTTTATCTGATTGCCACAGGCGCAGGTGATGATGCATTCCACATATTTGGGATGGATACCCTTCTTCATAGCGCCTCCTACTTTTCCGACATTGACTGCAAAAATTCTAAGTTATCTTTCGTCTGCTTCATTCGGTCCAGGATAAATTCCATCATCTCCACCGGTGTCATCTCGGAAAGCATCCGTCGGATAATCCAGACCCGATTCAATTCTAATTCGGAAAGGAGAAGTTCTTCTTTCCTCGTGCCGCTTTTCTGCAAGTCAATTGCTGGAAAAATTCTCCTTTCCGCTAACTTCCGGTCCAGAACCAATTCCAAATTACCCGTCCCCTTAAACTCCTCAAAAATCACTTCGTCCATGCGCGAACCGGTTTCAATCAGGGCGGTGGCAATCACCGTGAGACTTCCCCCTTCTTCAATATTCCGAGCGGCCCCAAAGAATTTTTTGGGTTTCTGGAGGGCATTGGAATCTAACCCTCCGGAAAGCGTGCGTCCGGAATGGGGCACCACCAGATTGTGCGCTCGTGCCATTCGGGTGATACTGTCCAGAAGGATGACCACATCCTTCTTTGCCTCCACCAAACGTTTCGCCTTCTCTAAGACCATATCCGCCACTTCCACGTGACGCTCGGGCACTTCGTCAAAAGTAGAGGAGATAATTTCGGCGGCTTTAACCGACCGTTCCATATCCGTAACCTCTTCTGGTCTTTCGTCAATCAAAAGAATGATGAGATAGATCTCCGGATGATTTCTGACAATAGCGTTACCAATCTTCTGAAGAATGACTGTCTTGCCCGCCCGGGGCGGAGAGACGATTAACCCGCGCTGACCTTTACCAATGGGAGTGAAAAGATTAATAATGCGAAGGGAGAAATCGTTCTTTTCCGGCACTTCCAGATTTATCCGCTCCATAGGATAAAGGGGGGTTAAATCCTCAAAGGGGATCCGTTCCACCAACTTCTCTACGGGTTCATCCTGAACCGTCTCGATTTTCATTAGGGCGTAATACCTTTCGTTATTCTTCGGGGGTCGGGCATAACCCTTTATCGTATCGCCGGTCATCAGCCGAAATTTTTTAATCTGGGAGGGAGAGACATAAATATCATTAGAGCTTTTTAGATAACTATTCTCCGGGGAGCGCAAGAACCCGTAACCCTCTTCTAAAACCTCTAAGACACCACTCACCAAGATCGCCTCCTCTTCTCCAGCCTCCTTCTTCTTTTCGTGCTCCAAGATAGAGAGAACTAACTCCTGCTTCTTTTTCTCCTTAAAATCGGTAATCCCTAAAGACTTGGCAATTTCGTAAAGTTCCGAGACCTTCTTCTTCTTTAACTCTTCAAGTTCCATAACACCTCTCCTTCAAAAGTATCTTTTATGTTATTGGCATCGCTAAAATTAAAACTCCTTCCGCTTCACCATTTACCTTTTGGGTCTTTCGCCTTACCCAAAATCCTTTTCCGCTATCGGACATAGAGATAAGTAATACCAACTTAATAGTAACAAAAATCTCATCAAAGTCAATACCCCATCTCTTTATTATTTACTCCGCCCTTCACCGCCGCCCCGAAGAAAGAATAAAGAGAGACTATCATATATTATTATAATCCAACCCTCACCGAAGTCAAGGGCTCATTAAAATTTAAGAGGATAAGCAAAAATCGTGCCGGATGGAGAGATTTTCCAAAATTAGCCTAAAAATTTAGTGTCCCATTTTGGGGGATATTTTCGTATTTATTATAGAGGGCTATGAAGAAGTTAATTAAAGATTTTGCCTTTTTGGAGTTATCCGTCTGGGGCGGATTTATAATTATCAGAAGAGATATTGAGGAGGTGTTATCGGGTAATTAGCACTTAACGAAAATGGCATTAAATCATAACCTTTATCAAACAGGAGGGATTTATCTTTATAAAATGGGGTGTAGCATACAGGGGATGGCATCGGGGGTCTAATATAAACCCTAACCGATGGGCTAATAACCAGTTTAAACTCGGGGCAAATTAAGGGTCTAAAAAGGAGAATAAAGTTAGGAATAATAATAAGGATAATTGGCAATCTAATTAAGGGTCTAATAGGAGGTTTAATTAGAAGTCTAATTATAGATTTAATCTGAAGCCTAACTGATAGTTTAATCAACTGCCTAAATGATAGCCCAATCCCGGGGAGAGATATTGTCAAATTTTGTGGAAAATTTTTAAACCCTTCCCTCATCTTTTCTCCTTAAACCTTTCCCGCACTTACCCCTCTCAATCACCTCCACCACTAACTCCGGATAATCTATCCGCCGCCACCGCGCTTCCCTCCTAAGCATTAACTGAAAAACTAAACCCAATGCCGAAGTCTCACTTATTATCCGCTTCGCCTTCTTTAACCTCATCTTTATTGGAGCAAATGATGACTCCACCGGATTCGTAGTCTTTATCTAGCGCCAATGCTCCGCCGGAAAATCAAAATAAGCGGTCAATTCCTTCCGGTCCTTTAATAAACAATTAACCGCCGTCGGATAAAGAGAATACCTCTCGGCAAATCTTAAAAAACCTTTATCTGCCTCCTCCCGACTCCCCGCACTTACTCTCTACCCCAATCACTACCAATATCGCAATTTCTCCCCCTTCCCCCGAGGGATATAAACCCCATCCGCAAAGATATAGGCATAATGAGAATCTAATCGCTTCTTATGGAAAGAGAGATATGTCTGAACCCAATATTCCTTTAAGCGAAGAATTGAGGAAGGGCTCAAAAC
>JBDRVQ010000038.1 GCA_039801905.1 candidate division WOR-3 bacterium
CCAAAAAAATTGGCATTCAATCCTATCCCAATACCCCTTTTATGACACAATCCATAAGAGGATACTCCTCAATCTTATTGTAAATTGGTCCCTCCGGGGTTAAAGTGCTCTTAAAGAGAATAACCCTATCCACCAGAAATTCCTCACTCTCGTATCTTCTCTCCCAAAGGTCAATCTCTTTAAGAGATCCCTTTGCCCGAGCGATGGTGAGGTGAGGATGGAATTTTTTCTCCTCCGGTTTGAAACCAATCCTTGTTAAACTCTCCACCAAATCCTTCTGCAACTCTTCCACCTCCTTTCCTCCCAAAGGAACTCCGATCCAAATCACCCGGGGATTCCTTAAAGAAGGAAAGGCACCAAAACCGCCTAATCTAATGGGAAAACTCTTTGTCCGCTCCGCAACCTTTTTTATCTCACTCTTTGCCTCTAATAAGAATTTCTCTGAGACCTCCCCTAAGAAGATTAGGGTGATATGGAGATTTTCGGGTGCTACCCAGCGAAAGGGGTATTTCTTTGCTTCATACTCTTTCACTATCTTACTGATCTCCTTCTTCACTTCTTCGGGAATGGAGATGGCGATAAAACTTCTAATCATAACCCTCTAAGTACCTCCGGAGGATGTCCAATCCAACCTGGGCGGCTTGTTCTTTAACCATCCTCCTGTCACCCGGAAAGTGACATTCTCTAACAAGTGCCTTATTCCCTGTGACCAAACCGATATAAACCAAACCCACGGGCTTCTTAGCACTCCCTCCGGTTGGTCCGGCAATGCCGGTGGTGGAGAGGCCAATGTGGGCACCAAAATATTCCTGCACTCCCCTCGCCATCTCCAAAGCCACTTCCCTACTCACCGCTCCGTATCTCTTTAAGGTTACTTCCTTCACCCCTAAGACTCTCCTTTTTATCTCATTATGGTACGCAACCACTCCACCCAAAAAGTAATCGGAACTACCAATCGCATTCGTTATCCGATCGCCCAAAAGACCACCAGTGCAGGACTCGGCAACTGCCAAAGTGAGACCCCGCTGCCGGAGAAGTTTCCCCACCCTCTCCTCCAGAGTAATCTTACCCACCCCGTAAACATAAGGGAGGAGACGATTGATCACCTCCTTTTGCCACTCCGCCAGAAGATCTTTATCTTTTTCGGTGGTAATTTTAATGTCAACCCCCAAGGGGGATGGGAAATATCGGATCAGGCAATTCTTAAACTTCTTCTTAGGATGGGCAAGTCGCTCCATAATCTCCGCTTCGCTGATGCCGGTGGTGCGGATTAAGACAGAAGGGAAAGGATTCAAGGGGAAGGTTGTCTCAAGAAAAGGCAAAACCCCGGTCTCAAAGATCTTCTTCATCTCTTCCATCGGTCCGGGAAGGGCGATTAGTATTTTTTCTCCCTCCTGAATAATCATCCCCGGGGAGATACCAACCGAATTTTCTAAAAGAAGGGAAGATTGTAAATAGAGGGCTTGCTTCGTTGCCTCTTCGGGAACCGGGATATTTTTCTCTCCGTAGAATCGCTCAATTTTCTTTAAGGTCGCATCATCCAATAGAAGCGGTTTCCGAAAGATGCGACTTAAAACCTCTCTTATGAGGTCATCGGGGGTTGCCCCCAAACCGCCACAGGTGAAGAGAATCTGATGGGAAGAGAGTTGCCTCCTAATCTCCTCCTCTAATATCTCTTTCTGATTGGTAACGACTACAATCCGGGAAGTTGCTATCCCAATCTCGGAAAGGCGCCGAGCGATATATAAAGAGTTAGTTGGATAGGCATCTCCCCTTAATACCTCCTCCCCCGTCACCACTATCCCGGCCTTAATCATTTATTCCAAAGAAGGTTAAAAGCCGAAGTGTGATGTTGGCTAAAATCCCGGCTAAGAGATCGTCAACCATTACCCCCCAACCGCTTTTGAGTTCTTGACTTTTTTTGATAAAAGGAAGCTTCCCAATATCAAAGAGACGGAAAAGAAGAAAACCCAAAAGAAGGGTCTTTTTACCAATCCGGGTGATAAAGAGAAAAGTCACCAAAATCCCTAAGACTTCATCAATCGTAATCCGTCGCGCATCCTTCCCCCAGATCTTTTCCAAATCGGTAGCGATATGAACCCCAAGGAAAAAGATGAAGATGGTAAAAAGGGAGTAGAGAAGGGGAAAGGGGTGAAGAAAGAATGGAAAAAGTAAAGAAAAAAAGGAGGCGACCGTTGCCGGGGCGATAGGAGAAAGACCGGTGAAAAAGAAAGTGCCGATGAGAACCTTTACCGACCTAATGGAAACTTTAGCCACTATCTCGGGGATGATTTCTTCTCCCAGTCAAAAACCAAAGCACAGACAATGAAGATACTGGAGTAGGTACCGACAATAATCCCAAAGGTCATGATTTTAGCAAAATCCTTAATCTCCGCCGCACCGAAAATAGCGAGAATCACCGTCACCAAAATTGTTGTCAAGGCGGTGAGAATAGTTCGGGAAAGGGTTTCATTAATGCTTTTATTCAAAATCTCTAAAAAATTATCCTTCCGCATTTTTCTCAAATTCTCCCTCACCCGGTCGGAGACGACGATTGAATCGTTAACCGAATAGCCAATAATGGTAAGGAGGGCAGCCACTACCGGAACATTGACAGGAATCTGAAAGAAAGAAACAAAACCGGTGGCGATGACCGCATCGTGAATTAGGGCTAAAACCGCACCGGTGCCAAAACGGAAGTCAAAGCGAAAACTGACATAGATCAGGATACCGATTATACCCAAGATTAAAGCGATTAAGGTGTTGCGCTGCAATTCCCTACCGATTCTCGGACCGACTGTCTCCTCTTTTAAGATCTCCGGCTCGCTTTCCGGATAATAGTCTTTTATCATCGTTAAAAGGTCCGAAGAGAAATTAGCTAAACGCTGGTAATCCGCGGGACCAATCTTAATGATGAACTCATACCCCTCAATATACTTTTGGACTGTTGCACTTTTTACCCCCATCTTCTGTAAGATACCCCGGAGATCTTCGGTTTTTATCGGTGCCCGAAAAGTGAGATGTAAGACTGTGCCACCAGAAAAATCGACGCCGTAATTTAAGCCCCGCAAGAGGAAGATGGAAAGAAGGCTTGCGAGGAAAATGATTAGGGATAGGATATAAGTTATCTTTCGCCGACTTATAAAATTGATATTCGTTTTCGGAATTAATCTTATCATATCGGTAAACTCCTTAAACCAACTTTGGTTAAAAGAGCGTCTATGGCAAATTTTGTTAGGAAAACTGCGGTGAAGAGGTTAATCAAAAGACCGAAGATAAGGGTTAAGGAGAAACCCTTTATCGGCCCGGTGCCGAAGAAATATAGAACCAAAGCAGTAATCACCGTTGTAACATTGGCATCAATAATCGTCACCAGAGCCCGGGAAAAGCCAGTGTCCACTGCTGCCCGGACGGTTCGCCCAAATCTTAACTCCTCTCGGATGCGTTCAAAGATTAAGACGTTGGCATCAACCCCCATACCAACTGTCAGAGCGAGAGCGGCTAAACCCGGGAGGGTTAAAGTCGCCCGCAAAGAAGCGAGAACCGCTAAAGTGAAAAGAATATTAAAGAAGAGGGCACAGTCGGCAATCAATCCGGAGAGTTTATAGTAAAAGGCCATAAAAATAAGTACCAGGATGGCGGCAATGACTACTGACTTTATTCCTTTATTTATCGCATCCAGACCTAAGGCCGGACCAACCGACCTCTCTTCAATCACCAAAACCGGTGCCGGTAAAGAACCGGAACGGATAACAATCGCTAAATCTCTTGCCCTTTCCGGATTGACATCGCCTGTAGTAATCATCGCCTCGCCGGAAGGGATTCGCTCTTGAATCACCGGAGCCGAGCGCACCACTCCGTCCAAAACGATGGCTAAACGACGCCCAACATTCCGACCGGTAACGGAAGCGAAAGTTCTGGTTGCTTCCCGATTCAATTTGAGACTAACAATCCAGGTATTTGCCAAATTGATATTACTTCCCTGGTAGGCATCCACGCGTGCCGAGGCAATTCCTTTCCCGGTCAACTCCGGAACCTTCTTTAAGAGGTAAAGCCTTCTTATCCTCTTCCCCTCATAGTTTTCCAAAGGTCCGAAAAGGAATTCGTATTGGTCCCTTTCCGGTCGGGAAGGAGGATTGATTATCGTGTCAACTTCTTCCAAAAGCCTACTCACATAGGGCAAATCCCTCTCGTCTACTCCCAAATCAACTTTTCCCACATCAATTAGGTAATTGAAAAAACTCCCTTCTTTTAGGGTATCCTTTGCCACCTTTTTGGAATACTCGTCAATCTTTTTAAGAACCTCGGCGGTAAATCGCTCTTCTGCTACCAACTTAAATTCTAAAAGGGCGGTCTGGCCGATGATACTCTTTGCCCTTGCCCGGTCAACGCCTGGCAGTTGCACCAAGATTCGGTCTTCGCCCATCCTTTGGATAATCGGCTCAAATACCCCAAACTGGTCAACCCGGTTTTTAATAATCTCTTGGGCGCGATCCGCCGCATCCTTCACCTCACCGCGGGCGAGTTGTGATTTATCAATTTCTAAAACTAAATGCATCCCCCCAACCAAATCTAAACCTAAGTGCAGCGCCCGCTTATGGATTTTTATCTTCTCCCCTTCCAAATCCACCAGTTCCGATTGAATTCGGGCGCTGTCTTCCTTCGTTTGGGCATTAGAAAGAAGGTTCTTTAAGTAATTTTCCCTCTTCGGAATGGAAAAATAGAGTTGGTAAGTGGGATAGAGTGAGTAAAGGACAGCGACAATTACGATAATAATTAGGGCTAATTTTATCTTGCCGTAGCGCATACTAACCTCTTCATCTCCGAAACTGCCTCTTTCAACCCCACGAAGACCGCTCGGGCGACAATGGCAAAACCGATTGAAAAGCCTTCAATTTCTTCAAGCTGCGCTAAGGGAATGATATTCCAATAGTCAAGACCATGCCCGGCGTGAACCAAAAGACCAATCTCCGAACAATGCCGAGCTATCTTTTTAATTCTTTCTAACTCTTCTCCCGCCTTCCCTTTTCTGCTCTTTTTGGCGTAGGCATCGGTATTAATTTCAATCTTATCAGCACCCGCCTCCTTTGCTCTTACCACTTGTTTTTCATCCGCCTCAATAAAGATGCTGGTGATAATCCCAGCCCCTTTCAGTTGATTAATTCGCTTCTTGATGAGAGAGAAATTTTTCACCACATCCAAACCTCCTTCGGTTGTCAACTCTTCGGGTCGCTCCGGCACTAAGGTGACCACATCCGGTTTTACCTGCAAGGCAATCCTTAACATCTCTTCGGTCGTCGCCATCTCTAAATTCAACTCCGTCTTAATCGTCTCCCTCAATAATCGCAAATCCCTTTCTTTAATATGCCTCCGGTCACTCCTTAAATGGACCGTTATCCCATCCGCTCCTCCCAACTCACAAAGTAGAGCGGCTTGCACCGGATCCGGAAAGGATTCTTTCCGCGCTTCCCGGAGGGTGGCGACATGGTCAAGATTCACCGACAATTTCTTCATTAGGCTTTAATCATAATAAAAAAGAGATAAAAGTCAAGAAAATTTTATTTAGTTCTAATTACTCGGGTTGGGGTTAAGATAATATCAACCCTTATATCATGTGGTTCTTTAAGATAAGAGAAGTCCTCAAAAATTTGGCAATCGTGGACAATGGTGATCACTGTTGGCTTCTTTTTAATTAACCCCATCGCCTTTAATATCTCATATTCTTTATCACCATAGCCTTTCCCCTTTCCCAAACGATTCCCTTTAAGGTCAACCGCCACACTCCCCTGCAAAAATATCTCAACTTCCGTTTTCGGTGGCTTCCCGTAGCGCCGAAAACCATTTATCGTTATCGCCTTATCTTGAAATTCTTTTCCGGCAATTTCTAAAAAATCCGTCATATGGGGCAAAGCAACAATTAATGCCTTCCCTGCTTGTAAAGTAATTCTCCTTGCCTCTTTTAAGACCCCGTCCGGAGCAGAAAATATCCCTTTTGCCGTTTGGAATTCCGGTAAAGAGCGGAGGCGCTGACTGGCAAGATAAGCATCCTTAAAGTTTGGGATCCGCCCGAAACAAGGGCGGGGAAAATTTACCAAATCGTTCTCTTCCAAGAATCGCCAGACCTTCTGCCGAATCTCTTCTTTGGTCATCTGAATATTTTAAGGAAAAACTACTATTTGCCAAGGCTTTAAGATATTGACAATTAAAAAATGGAGATTATTATTTTCGTTAAGGAGGTAATATGAAAAGATATTTTCTTTTTTTATTTTTACCTACCCTCATCTGGCCGATATGGGATACGAAATGGCTCAATCTCAACCGTTGGGGATGTGCTTTTACCAACTACGGCATCTTTGGGCAAGATAACCAACACCCTGGTGCTTACTGGCCTAGACCTTTAAGAAACTTTTATATCTATGGCGCCGGTTTCTGGTTTGGTTGTATCAATAATAATGACACCTTAGTGACAACCGGTTATGAGCCAAACTCCGCTTATTCAGAAATTGTCCCCACCCTTTGCCGTTATTGGCGTCACGGTTATGATAACCCCTTAGATAAAATCTATACCTATCCCGATACTTGGCCACCACCAAGAGATAGATTTCCGATGGCACCAATCAATCCCGTATCCGAGAGGGATTTCTGGTGCTGTTTCTGTGATTCCGACCCAGTATTCCACTATCCCCCGGACACCGCCCGACCGATTGGCATTGATTGCGCCCTAACCGTTTATTCTTTTTCTGACTCCTTGGCTCAGGATTTTATCTTCCTCAAATACGAGATTTTTAACTATAACCAATACCCAATAAATAACGGATATTTCGGCATTCTCATTGACGCCGATGTTGGTGATTACAGTGATGACTTCGGTGGTTGGTTTTCAAGGCTTCAAACTGGTTTCATCGGTGATTATGACAATCACGAAAACCCCGGTTCTTCTTGGGAAAGGGGTACCCCAGGAGTTGTCGCAATAAGATTTCTTACTACCAATCCCCCTTGTAGCCTATCTTCATTTCGACTTTATTCCATTGAGAATGACCCAAGAAATGACCCGGAGCGGTATCAACTTATGACACCGGGCTTCACCTTAGATTCCCTTCCTGGCGATATGCGTCTCCTCCTCTCTTTAGGTCCTTTTCACCTTCTGCCCGAATCTTCCATCACCTTCTATTTTGCGCTGATTGGGGCAAAATACGGAGAAGAGAACGAACCACCCCAAATAAGAGATACAATGGACATTGTTATGGCTTCCGAATTGGCAGAGACAATCTTTTATCAGAGAATCGGCATTGAAGAAACTTATCTCAAACCCGCCTCTGATTTTCCTTACCGTATCTATCCCAACCCTTTTTCTCGTAAACTCTTTATCCTCTCCCAGAGTAATGAGAAGATAAAAGTAGAAATTTACAATACAGAAGGAAAATTGGTAAAAAGACTTTCTGGCCAAAAAAATCTCTTTTGGGAAGGTCGGGATGAAAGAAATAGAAAACTACCTTCGGGGATTTATATCTTAAAAATTCGTTCGGGAAGGAAAGAGATGTTAGAAAAGGTTCTTCGCATGAGATAAAATCCAGTTTGCTAACTGCCACCTTTTCTTTATTTAACCCCTAAAATAATCCCGAAAATTCCTAAACTGAGAATAATAAATATCGGCTCTAAGAGAAAAAGCAGGAAGAAAGAGAGAAAGGCGGTAATAATTGTTCGGAAATCAAAAATTGCTACCCTCCCTAAGGAAAAAGCGGAAAAGATTAAAATGCCAACCATCCCCGGCTTCACTCCTGATAAGAATGATTTCACATAAAAATTCTCCTTGATCCTTTCATAAACTTTGATTAAGAATAGGAGCATAAAAAAAGATGGTAAGAAGATGGCCACCGTCGCCACCAAACTACCCAAAATGCCACCCACCCCGTAGCCAACAAAAGTGGCAAGGATGGCTACGGGACCGGGAGTGATCTGGCTAATCGCCACACCATCAATAAATGCCCTGGAAGTTAATAAGCCGCGACTGGTAACAATCTCTCTCTCAATAAAAGGGATAGCGGCGAAACCGCCACCAAAGATTAAGGCACCAATCTTTAGGAAGATATAAAAGAGTTGGAGTAATAAAATGGGGGAAAAAGAAAAGAAGAAATGGCGTCTTATCGGGCGCATCCTATTTAATAGGATACCCAAAATACCCAAAAGGGAGATGATAAAGAACAGTTCCAACTTAAAATATAAACCCCAAAAGGCGATAAAAGAA
Organism: candidate division WOR-3 bacterium; assembly: GCA_039801905.1. Lineage (NCBI taxonomy): Bacteria > Pseudomonadati > Caldifarciminota > Caldifarciminota bacterium. The sequence continues at coordinate 8,246 of JBDRVQ010000038.1, forward strand.
AAAATAATTGAAGAAAAATCCTTCAAATAATCTCTACCCATCCGAATTGCACAATAGAAAAGAACCGCTGGGATTGCCGGATTGATAAAAGAAAAGGCATCTTCTAAGAAACCTACTCTTTGATGGTGAAAATATAGAAAACTCAAAGAAAGGGTGATAAGATAAGAAGGAAGAAGGAAGAAGATTACGGATAAAATCATCCCTTTGAGCCGGAATAACTTATAGCCAATATACTCCACATAATTAGGAACAAAAGGACCAGGAAGGATTTGTCCCATCGCTACCGCTACAGATAAATCCTCATCGCTAATCCAATTCTTTCTTCTAACCAAATGCTCCCTTATTAAACCGAGCATCGCCATCCCACCCCCAAAGCCGATGGCGCCAATCTTTAGAAAGATGAGGAGTAAAGACTTTAAGGTTGGTCCTTCTCTTCGGATACTATCTTTCACCTCTTCGTTTTAAGGATTGAGAAATGGTATGGGCAATTCTTAAAGGCTCTGGGATGCGATATTTTAAAGCGGTCTTCAAAACAATCTCCTTAGCGGTCGCCAAACTTATCTTGTGTCCGGGGGAGACAAATACCGGAGCCACGCTTTCCTGGGTTCTCAAAACATAGCCCACAATCTCACCCCGATAAATTAAAGGGGAATAAGAACCCCGCTTTTTATCAGGCATCTCATATTTGCCAACCAATTTAGTTTTAGCACAACCAACCGTCGGCTTGTCAAGGAGAATTCCCAGATGGGAGGCTAAGCCTAAACCTCGGGGGTGGGAAATTCCCTGACCATCAAAGAGAATCACATCCGGCTGGTATTCCAACTTTTCGTATACTTTAAGATAAGCCCCCTTCTCCCGATAGGAAAGGAAACCGGGAATGTAGGGAAAGTTAATCTTCTCTTGGAAAGTTTTAACCTCAATCACTCTTGACTCGGGAAGGGAGAAGATAATAAAGGCACAATAGATATCCTCTTCGTCAAAGGCACAATCCGTACCCCCAATCAGTTCCAATTTCTCAAATCCGTTCTTTAAAGAAAGAGACTCCCTCAATTTCTCCTGTTCTCTAATTAAATTAGTAATTTTCATTTACTCATCTCGGGGAGGTAAATTTCTTACCGCCGAGATGCAAAATGAGATTGGCGGCGCTGCTCCAAAAGTTTTGGAAGAAATCTCCCTCCGCTACTGCATAAACTATCTCCCCAATAAAGAGAAAGCATTCTCCAAGGACCAATGTCTTTTTCACCCGACATTCAATATGTCCCAGACATTCTTTAATATAGGGAGGTTTAACAAAGTTTGCCTTCTCCTTGGTCAACTTTGCTTTTTGAAACTTATCGGTCTCCCTTCCGGACTTCGTCCCACAAATCCAGACCGCCGATAATAATTTTTCGTTTGGGATGTTTAAGACGAATTCCTTTGTCTGTTTGATATTAGAAGCGGTTAAACTATCCTTCCCGACCGCAATCGCTACCAGAGGTGGTTCTTCGGAAATCGGTGTCGCCCAAGCCAAGGACATCACATTTTCTCTTCCCTTTTTATCAACGGAGGTTAAAAGAAAAGTTAACTTGGGGTGAAATAAACGATATCGGCTCCCTTTAATCGGTCTTTTCATAAGTTGAATATAATAGGAAAAAGAAACTCTGTCAAATAGAATTGACTAAGGCAATCCCTTATCCTATAATTAGGATGCGGAAGGCTCTCCGAAGAAAAATCCTAAGAAGGGACCGGCGAACTTGCCAACTCTGTGGGAAAAAAGGAGCGGGTCAAATTCACCATCTCATCCCGAAAAGTAAAGGTGGAAAAGATACGGAAAATAACTTAGTTCTTCTTTGTGGTCCTTGCCACCTCTTAATCAGTCCTATTCCCCTAAAGATCCTAAAGAGAATTTTAAAAATTCCCGAAACCGAAATCAGAAGACGCCAGAAAAAAGTGAAAAAGGGTCTGGCACGATTAAAAAGGCGATTGGTTAATTGATTTTTCCCAAAAAAAGGCTATACTGGGATATGCGGCGCCTCTTTCCTCTTATCCTTCTGACGCTTCTCCTTTTTCTTTTCTCCCTTTTTCTGATCAGAGAATTTTTTCCTCCTCAAAAAAAGGTAAAAGAGAAATTTACCTATCAGGGCGATTTGGGAAGAGTTTTCAATATCCTCGTCATCGCTAACGATGCTCAAATGATTACAAAAAAAATGGCAGACGGTCGGGTAGTAAAGGTCTTGGAAGAAAAGAGCCGAAGCGATATTATTGATATCGTCCATGTCAATTTGGACAAAGGAATCGTCAATATGTTAAATATCCCGAGGGATATGTTAGTCCATATTCCCGGTTACACGAAGGCGGAAAGCGACACTGATTTTTGTAATTTAGATAAGATAAATCACAGTTATTTCTTCGGAAAGGAAAAACTCCTTAAAGAAGTTCTCTTAAAAAATTATCAGATTACCATCCATCGTTATCTCACCATCAATCTCTATTCCTTCTCCCAAGTATTCTCCTTACTCTTTCCCTATCTCAAAGACATATCCTTACGGCAAAAGACGATTCGAAATGTGGAAGAGGCGAGAAAACTCCTCCGCAGTCGGAGGCTCTGGGCGAGAGACGATGTTGACCGAGGAAGAAATTCTATAATTTTTATGAAAGAGGTTTGGGAAAATATCTGGCCCCTTGCCAAAAGAAAGGACTTCCAAGAAGAGATCACCAAAAATGTGATGAGGGTTATCGGGAAAGATACCGATTTAACTAACGAAGACATTATTTATATCTTAGAAAATCTTTCCGAAAAGGGATTTGATCCGAAGAATATCCAATTGGCGACGCTAATTGGTTATCAGGCTCCGGTTTATCTCAATCGCTATCAGGAGGTTTTAGCCTGTTACCTCCCAATCTATTCGGAAATCAAAAACCAAATTGCCTACTTCATCTTTGAAGAAGAAAAGCCAGCAAAGTCTTACCTCAGCGATGAAGCCTTCTCTCTCCCTCCTTATGTTTTAAGAAACTATTGTCCCCAAGAGAGCAATTTAAATTCCATAAAGAGAGACTTAACCCCAGAACATCTCAATGCCCAAACCCAAGAGTTTTAGGGTGGGGAAAATTGCGGCCGCTGGCCGAAAACCTTTTGGTAAACCTCGGGATATTTTTCCTTTGCGGCTAAGAGGAAAAAGGTGAGAGGTAATTTTTTTTTGGCAAGCCAGCAGAGGGCGTCGGAAATCTCTCTTATCTCCCATTGGGCAGTGGCATCAGAACGGAGGCGAACGATATGGTATAATTCTCTCGCATTTAGACCTAAAAGGACCCGCCTCTTATGGGCATTGGTTAAAATATACTCGGCAATTTCCGGATAATCTCTCTTTATCTTCCGATAGAGTCTTTCGGTCTTTTTCATCAATTGGGTAAATCTCCTCTCTTCCCCCGCTTCGGCGATACTTCTCGGCAAAACCCAGCCTAAATTTAGGGAGTAAGGCTGTTTAATTAAAGTTGCCATCCGGTGCCTCTTCAACTGGGCAAAGGCGGAAGCGGAAAGAGTGATTTCAAAAATAAGTAAAGAGAGTTCAAACTCCCGGGGTACGGCGTCATAAAATTCTAAATGGCGGCAAGCGGTCTTAAAAATTTCCTCCTTCCTCTTTTGAACAAACCCTCTCACCTCGGCAAAGGAAAGTTGGGAATGAGCAAAAAGGAGGGCGCTGGCAATAATCGCATCCGCCTCCCGGGAATAATAGAGAAGTTTTACCTTACCATTTCTTACTTTTCCTCTTTCTTTCTTCCGATACTTCTCCACCAATCTCTCCAAATCCTTTCCCCTTTCCTCATAGGGTGTTGCCTGATAGAAAAGAAAGAGGGAAGGAGTAATCTCTTTTACCCGGGAAAATAACCTCTTACCCAAATCCCTTACTTCCTTTAACTTTGCGGCGGCGAAGTTACGCAGGAGATATTCCAGATTCCGGGCATTAATTGTCATCCCCAACTGGGTGAGAGTGGCTAAAGGGAGACAATACCGAGCATCTTCCTGTGCCTTCTTCTCCGCCTCCTTCTCTTTCATCTGAGGATCTTTCTTTAGGAAGTAAGACTTTAACCGCTCAATGAGAAGATAGTAAAGTTCAAACTGTTCGGAAACGAGTTTTAAGTATTCTTTCTCATAAGGGGTGAATTTTAACTCCTTGGGGAAAAAGAAACCCTTTTCAAACTTCACATAGCGCTGAGACTTTTCGGTGTAAGAGACTAACCGGAAGTGTTCAATCTCTTCTACTGCTAAACGCGAGACATCAAGAATATCAAAATTGAATACCGAATGTTCCGCGATGGAATGGTGCCCCATATCGTAAATTATTCTCTTCGCTGATTTCCTCGCCTTGGTGAGCTCCCTTCGGGCTTCTCTCCTCAATTGGGGAATAGACAAAGAGCTGCGACTGATTCGGGCATAGGCAGCAGAGATGGTTTCCGGAGTAAGTATCTCCCCCCGCTCACCTTTCAATTCTTCAACATCTACATTATAACCCGCTAAAATTACTTTCATCACCCTCCAAATATAATTAAGGGAGTTTCCCTTGTCAATCTGAGTGAGATACAGGGTAAGAATTTAGTTTTTGGTTATTAAAAGGACCTCTTGATTTTTTCCATTTCCTTTCTATAATTAAAATTCTATTACGCCGAACCCGACACCCTTTTGGAGGAAAGGTGTTGGGCCGGGGGACCTTAAATATTTGGGGTGAATCCCACTTTTAAGTGGGAAGGCTACTCTTTCGGCCTAACCCGGCAACTAACCCCGGAGGCGAAGGAAAGAGGCACCGAGTGCCTCAGGAGAAATATGAAGGTAGTGGTTCTTGCCGCCGGCGAGGGACGCCGGATGAATAGCCATTTGCCCAAGCCTTTAAATAAGGTCTTGGGAATTACTTTAATGGAAAGGGTTATTTTGGCGGCAAAGGAGTGTGGTCTTAAAGATTTTATTATCGTCCTCGGCTACAAAGGAGAAGAGATTAAAAACTACCTCCTTAAACAAAAGAACCTTGCCCACCTGAATCTCACTTTCCTTTTTAACGAAAACTGGCAAAAGGGAAATGGCACCTCCCTTCTTACCGCTCGTCATTTATTAGAAGGAGAATTCCTCCTCCTGATGGCGGACCATATCTTTTTCCCAAAGGTGTTAAAAAGTTTCCTCGCTTTAGAAAAAAAAGAGCCCCGGATGGCAATAATTCAAAATTGGCAATCTCTTCCCAATATCCGGGAGGAGACTAAGGTGAAGATTGAAAACGGATTGGTGAAAGATTTGGGTAAGGAACTGAAGGAATTTGATGGGATTGATGCCGGAATTTTTCTCTTAAACGATAAGGTCTTCCTTTCGGACCTCTTCTCCCCAATTTATGAAAGACAAGAGAAAGGCGAAGACGAAATCTCTTTATCTTCCATCATTCGGGATTTTGCCCGGCGGGAAAGATTAGAAGCATTCCCGATTAAAGATGGTTATGTGGTTAATGTCAATAACAAAATTTCCCAGAAATGGGCAGAAAAAATGATATTAAACTCCCAAACAAAAAAAAGCGACGGTCCAATTGCCCGCCTTTTTAATCGGCGCCTCTCAAAATATATCACCCGCGCCCTTGTCTCTTTTCCCATCCATCCCAACCAGATTTCTCTCTTCTCCTTCCTTCTTGCCCTCTTCTCCGGTATCAGTTTCTTCTATTCTCCTGGTCTCGGCGGCATTTTGGCACAGTTATCTTCCATTTGGGATGGAGTTGATGGGGAGGTTGCCCGTATTAAATTCCAAAAGACCTCTTATGGTGCCTATTTAGATTCTATCCTTGACCGCTACGGAGATAGTTTCATCCTCCTCTGTATTACCATCGCCCTTCATCTCTCCTCCCTTCCGGGCAACCTCTTAATCTGGGTTTTTGGCTTTTTGGCGATTATCGGCTCTTTTATGTCCCAACTCACCAAAGATAGATTCTTTGTGGTCAAAGGGAAAGAGTATCCGAAAGAGGAAAAAAGGTGGCTTTCTTATCTCCCGATGACCCGAGATTTCCGCCTCTTTTTAGTAATGCTCGGTGGACTAACCAACCAACTATTTTTAACCTTAATTTTAATCGCTATTATTACCAACCTCAAAACCATCCTTCGCCTTCTCTTCGTCAAAGAAATTCTCTCTTGAAGTTCTTTTTAATTCTCTTATAATCATTTTTATGAATCTTTTCTTAACCATTACTTTTCTTTTTTCTAATTTCACTCTCCCCGTTCAATCCTTCACCTTAAAAAATGGCTTGCGGGTCTTATTTTATATTGATACCCTATCCCCCTTGGTTTCCACCCAGGTCTGGTATAAGGTCGGTAGTTATTATGAACCATCTGGTATAACCGGGATTTCCCACCTCTTAGAACATATGGCATTTAAAGGAAGTAAGAACTATCCCGGAGATTTATATTCTAAGTTAATCTTAGAAAACGGCGGTCAGGATAATGCCTTCACCTCTGAGAATTATACCGCCTATTGGTCGGATTTGGCTTATGACCGCTACGAGTTGGCTTTGAAACTGGAGGCGGACCGGATGAAAAATCTCCTCTTAGATTCCCAAGAATTTGAGAGCGAAAGGAAGGTGGTGATGGAAGAGAGAAGACTGGGAGAAAATTCACCATACAGCACCCTTTATGAGAACTTCTATGCGGTGGCGTATCTCTCCCATCCTTATCGGAATCCGGTGATTGGTTGGATGGATGACTTAAAGAGAATTACCATCTCGGATTTAAGAAATTGGTATCAAACCTATTACCAACCGAAACGGGCGGTCTTGGTCTTGGCGGGAAAGATAAAGCCCAAAGAGGCGCTAAAGAAGGTGGAAAGATATTTTGGGGGGATTAAAGGGAAAGAAGTGAGAGAGAAGACCTTTTTTGAACCACCGCCTAAAGGAGAAAGAAGGATTAAAATCATAAGGGATGTTAAGACACCTTTCTTAATGCTCGGTTATAGAACTTGCGGAATTAAAGAAGAAGACTATTTCCCCTTAGAGGTCTTGGAAGGGATTCTTGTCCGGGGAAAAAGTTCCCGGCTCTATAAAACCTTAGTCTATGAGAAAAACTTACTAACTGATATCTGGGGTGGTTCGGATATTGAGAAAGACCCAGGGATTTTTTATTTCTTTGCCGTGATAAAAGATACCGGAAAGATTAAAGAGGTAGAAAATGCCCTTTACCAAGAGATTGAGAAATTAAAAGAGGATACCATTACCACTTCGGAATTAGAAAAGATTAAAAACCAAGTCTTAGCTGACTTCTTTTTTCAACAGGACCGGATTCGTTCCCTTGGTTTCTCTTTAGCCCGCTGGGAAATTCTGCTTAATGATTATACCTTCTTTCAGAAATATCCGGAGAAGATTGCCGCGGTAAAAAAAGAGGATATCCAAAGAGTGCTGAAAAGATATTTTATTGAAGAGAACCGCACCGTCGCCCTTCTCTTACCTGAGAAGAAATGAAAAATAAAACTTTTATTCTTTATCTCTTATTTTCTTTCGGTCTCTTCGCTTTCCCGATTCAAAGGGATACATTAGAAAATGGTCTCATTATTCTCTCCTATGAAGACCATAAACTACCAATCTTAGAAATCCG
>JBDRVQ010000039.1 GCA_039801905.1 candidate division WOR-3 bacterium
AAGCGAGAGACCGCCCGATACATGAGATTATTTCTCACCTGAGGGATATCCGGATTGTCAGCAAAAATCTTTATCCCCCTTCCTTTTAAGGAGATAGTAATTCGGTCAAAGAGATTGATGGCAACGAAGATTGTTTCAATATTATGATAACCGTCTTCTCTTTTTTCTTTAACTAAAAGACCAAGGTTCAATTTTGCTGGCGAGAGAAGGGAGATTTCTTTCATTTAATAAAATAGTCCCCACCCTCTAACCCCCAATTCTTACTAAAAAAACCACCAGAGACTACTCCCCCCCAACCTTTCTTTTCTACTTCGGTTGAGAAGATAAGAAAATCGGGTAAGCCAGCCGAAGAATAAAGGGTGGAGAAGAAGGTGGAAATTTTTAGCGCCTTTAAGGTTGTCCCCCCAGCGATTAAAATAAATCTCTCCTTTTTTTGTGGATTGGGATAGAGATAACGATAGGCGAAATCACCAGAAAACCTCCGTTGCCCAAAAAAGAGATTTCCTTTCTCCTCTCTAATCGGTAATTTCTCTTTCATCCTCTCCGCAAGATAGTTTGCCTCCGGGCCACCAAAGATTATGAGATTATACCTCGCCATCTCCTTCTCCCCGACCAAAGTATCCGGAAGCAATTGACATCGCCCATTCCCAATTCGCCACCAGAGAAATGCCTCCCTCTTTGCCTGATGATAGGTAATTTGGGCAAAGGAATCGGACTTTGTGCCGTAGACCAAAAGGAAAGGGGAAAAGTAGGCTTTCCGCATCGGACCCCTTAAAATTGATGGACAATTATTGGTTAGAGAAAAAACTTTTCCTCTCTTCTCAAAGATTAAATTGGGCTTAAATCTTACCTTTTGTTCTTTGCCATCAATCTTTATAAATTGAAAAGAGGGGTTAGGAGGCAGATTGATAGCAAACCTTTCAATATTCTCCGTTCTTATTTCAATCGTCTCCCCTTTCATCTTCCCTTCAATCTTTCCGAGTAAATGGTCTTTTGTCAGTTCTAAAACTTTTAGCCAATACGCCTGATTACTAATATCCAAATCGGATGTCTTAAAGATAACCTTTTTGGGCAATGGGTCTCTTATCTCTTTTTGGAAAAAGTCCATTATCTCCGGGTCATCAACACAAATAATCCCCTCATCCAGATGATACCAATGCCTTTTACCCGGGACTTCCTTGTAATAATATCGGTAGCCGAGATTATTAAGATAGGAAGTAAACAATCGAGCGAATAAAGCCGGTACATTATCATCCCGGGCGCCGTGAAAGATGAAGATGGGTAGGTTTAGGGCGTTCTCTAAAAAATTGAGCGGTTGGTCAACTTTTAAGACCCGATTCCTAAAAGCAAGAATTGACGGTTCGGCAAAAATCTCGGAGCGTTGGAAAGTCCAAGGAACATAAAGTTGATGGGAGGGCCAGCCAGCACCTGGGGCGAGAGCGGCAAAAAGGGAAGGGTAAAGAAGGCCAATATGCCAGACACCATGCCCACCCATAGAATGGCCAGTTAAATAGATCCGGTTGGTATCAATCGGGTAATTATCTTTTACATAACGAATCACCTCCAGAGCGTCAATCCTTCCCCAATCCTGCCAGTCAAAACCGAATGGCCGCCGATTAGTCGGACAAACGATAAATGCCCAATCCTTTTGGGAATAACTACTTGCCTGACCGGTCGCTTCCACTCCGGCACCGTGCAGACTGACAATTAAAGAGTATCTCTTATCTGGTTGGAAATCCTTTGGGAAACGGAGGGCAAAATATTGAACCGAAGAATCAATCCGAGAGATAAAGGTTATCTTCTGAACCTCATCCCTCTTTTTAACATCTAAATAGAAAGTATCCAAAAGAGAAAAATCTTCTCCGGTTAGACTTAAATAGATAGGGAATAGACTTTCCCCTTCTGAAACCTTTGCCTCAAATTCGATCGGCACCTTCTCAATCATCTGGGGCGGAAGGGTCCGGGAAATTTCCTTCTCCTCCACCCCTTTCCCAAACACCTTTAAGATTACTTGATAACCCTTCCTCTCGGTATTCAAAATTGGTATGCCCACCAAAACCCGATTCTCCCCGGGAGAAAGGGTTGGTGTCGTAAGGTCATTTTTTATTAAAAGGACCGGCTTGGAGGAAGGCAATAGGGCAAAGCGGAAGCGGTGGGGTGGGAAGCCAGAGACCTTCAAAAGGATAGAGTTTTTCCCTTCTTTTAAGGTTACCGGAATCCGGACAAAGTCGTGACCATAAGGGTCGCCCGGATAACCAATGCCGTTGAGATAAAATGAGGCCCGCTCCGCCATCACCAAAGCGCGGCATTCTTCGGGGATAAAAACTTCGGTGTAGAAATAGGTAAGGGATTGGATTAAGGCAAAGCCATAAAAATCAATCAAAGTATCCCAGAGAATCTCTTCGTAATCTACCTTAACCCAACCCAAAGAATCCTTTGCCACCTTGCGCCACCGGACAATTCCACTCTCGGGAAATATTGAATAGTAAACTCTCGTTGTCTCCAAAGAATACTTTATCTCTTCCTCATCAATTCCGGTTATCCCTTCCCTTGGGGCAACGGAAAAAGGACCTAAATAGTACCAAGTATCAGGAATGATCGTATCTTTTAAGGAGGGAAGCGCATAAAAAAGAAAGGGAAGAAGGGTAAAGAAGAGAAGTTTATTTTTCATCGCCAAAGAAAACCGTATCTCCCTTTTTTATCCCTTTTTCTTGGAAAAACCCTTGGTTCACCTCCAGGGCATAAAGGAAAGGCAAGTTTGGCTTGTGAAGAATTGGGGAGAATGGTTCCATTGATTGAATATCAACTATCACCTGATTTTTATCAATGAAGGCAATATCCAAAGGAATTTTCGTATCAACCATCCAGAAGGGATATATCCCCTCCTCTTCAAAGATAAAGAGCATCCCGGAATTTTTTGGTAGGGAGTCGCGATACTTTAAACCCAAAACCCTCTCCTCTTCATTTTTTGCCATCTCTACCTTCATCTCTATCCCTTTTATCTTTATGGTTAAAAATTTAGTCTCTTTCTTTTCTACCTTTGGACTTTTTGGCGCACAAGCAATAAAAAGAAAAGTCGTAAAGAAGAGAATTGGCTTTCTTATTCGGCTCACTTCTCCTCGCCTTCTAAGACCAAAAGAGAGAAGTCACAAAAGGAGTAAAATAGGGATTTGATATAAGAGAAGAGGGCAAGTCGATTTCTTCGTAATTCCGCATCTTCGGTCATCACCAGTACCTCATCAAAGACCTTATCAATAGCCTCCCGTAAGGTGAGAAGGAGTTCTAAGGTCTCTAAGTAGCGGCGTTCTTTCAAAGAATTTTTCAATCTCTCCTCTAAACCCTTCCCCTTCTCAAAAAGAACTTTCTCCGGCTCTTCCCGCAAAAGGTCGGGGTTAACGATTTCGGAATAGGCAATCCCTTTCCTTTCCGCTTCTCGTAAGATATTCTTTGCCCTTTTCTGCCCAATCACCAGCGTCCGAAACTCCTCTTTTCTTTCCTCCCGAAATCTCGTTAAGGCTTCAGCCCGCATCTCCAAATCATAGGGGACCAAAGGAGAAAGGGAAATAAGGGAATCGGCGATATCATAGCGATAACCCTTTTCCATAAGAAATAGTTTCACCCTTTCTCCGAAGAACCTTAAAATTTTTTCTTTTAGGGAAAGGTCAGTAGAAGAAAACTCCCCTAAAAGGAATTCAATTGGCTCGTCAACGGATAGGAATAGATGATGGGAAGAAAAAATCTCCAGAATTGTATCCGCCATCCTTTTTAGACCGAAGGGGTCGTAAGAACCGGTTGGTATCTCCCCTTTTAAGAAGGAGGCGACGATATTGTCAAAACGGTCAGCCAAAGCCAATAAAGCCCCTTCCTTCGTCTTAGGAATTGGGAGATACTGCTCACCAATCGCCTGAAAGACAACTTCCTTTTCCCCAGCCATCTGGGCATAGATTCCGCCCATAATCCCCTGCAGGGAGGTCAATTCCTTCTCCCGAACGATATTCGTCAAGAGGTCGGCTTTGGAGAGAAGAGTTGCCTTTTGCAACCCCTCCCGGTCAATCTCCGGATAATAACTACCCAACTTCTCCACTAGTTTTTTCATCCTTTCGGTCTTATCATAAAGCGTTCCTAAACCCTCAATCCAAATCACCTTCTTCTCTTCTAAAAGGAAATTTTCTAAACCCTTTTTTAGGTCTTCGTTAAAGAAAAACTCCGCATCCGCCAGTCTACTCTCCGCACTATTCTCATACCATTTCTTCACTTCCGATTTTTTCCCCAATGGGTTATTGAGAAACACGATAAAATAGGGCAAAAGGTTATCACCCTGCCCAATGGAAAGAGCCCGCAAATGCTTTTTTAAAACCGTAGTGATAACCGGCTTTGGTAAACTGAGATACCTCTCAGCAAAATTGACTAAAATGGGAACGGGAAATTCCAAGGTATTGGTAATCTCATCTAAGAGTTCGGAGTCGGCTAAAATCTCACCCTTCACCTTCTTGGCTAAACTATTTGCCTTATTAAGCACCGATTTTCTTCTCTCTTCATAAGAAGGGATCACTTTATATTTTTTTAATACCCTTTCGTAGTCCTTAGCATCTTTCAAAACAACTCTCTTCTTAAAATTTTTATTCCCATAAGTAAAATTTCCGACCCGAATGTTGGGAAAGGGAAATCTTAAAATAGAACCATTAAAGACCGAGCAAATCCAGCGGATGGGCCGGGCAAAGGCAACCCCACTTTCTGCCCAACGCATCCTTTTGGGAAATGGTATTTCGGTAATTAAAGAAGGTAAGAGAGATGAGAGAATCAAATTGGTCTTCTCTCCCCCCTTCTTCTTCCTAATAAAGAGATATTCTCCCTTTGGAGTCTCCCGCCAATAATATTCCTTTGCCTTATTGGCTAAAAGAAAACCCTTTCCCTGAGAAGTGAGGGAACCATCTTCCGTTAAGGCAACTTTTTTGGGCGGCCCGATAACCTCCTCTTCCCATACCTCTTGTCTCTCTTTTATCCCTTTCACCAAAATAGCCATTCGGCAGGGAGTAAAAAATGATTTTATCTCTTTGTAACCAATTTTATTCTCTAATAATAGTTTCTTAAAAGAATTAACCAGAAATTCGGTTGCTGGTGATAAATAAGAGGCTGGAATCTCTTCGGTCCCAATTTCCAAAAGAAAGTTTGGCATCTTTCCATTTTAATAAAAAAACGACCTCTGTCAAGGAAACGGTTTTCATCAAAAATATCTCACTACCCCTCAAAGTATTACCATGATTGCTCGGAAATAAATTCCGAGAAGGACTTCCTTTTACCCTCCCAATTAGACCTTCGGTTAAACTAAGAGGTATTAGTATTTAGGTTTACCTTATTCTTGTTTAAGTTATTATAAATTAAAGACTTATAGGAAAGGAGGAAATTTAGTGTCCAATTTTGGGGGGTATTTCCGTATTTATTATAGAGGGCTAATATGACCTTAAATATTAAGGATTTTACCTTTTTGGGTGTTATAAATAATAAGGGCTTATTAAGTGATGGGGTTCTAATCCCAGCCCTTATAAGTGAGACAACGCTTTCGGAGGTGTCATCGCCATAGAATAACCTAAGATAAAAAAGAATGGAATTAAGTCGTCAGACTTTTATAGAGCAGGAGGGGATTTCCTTTATAAAAAGTGGGGGGCGATATAGGGGATGGTATCGGGAGCGTAATTGAGGGTCTAATCCCGAACCTAACCGAAGGCATAATAGGATACCTAATCAGAGATTTAATGGGAGGCATAATCCCGAGCCTAATAGAGGATGTAATGGAAGGTGTAACCGGGGGCGTAATAGAGAGCCTAATAGAGGGCGTAATCCTGGGTCTAATAGAGAATGTAATAGAAGGTCTAATCCCAAGCCTAATCAGGGGTTTAATCCGAAGCCTAATAGAGAAAGCCTACCGGATTAGGACTATCTTCTTAATATCCTTAAAGTCCTCCGCCCAAAGCCGATAGAAATAGACCCCTTGGGGTAAATCCCTCTCTTTATCGTCTTTACCATCCCATTTTAAGTTGTAATTCCCAGGCTTTAACCTCTCCCTAATTAAACTCTTAACCTTTCTCCCTGAGGCATCATAGATTAAAAGTGAGACAAAGGTCTCTTTGGGAATAGCAAAAGAGATACTGGTCAAGCCCTTAAATGGGTTCGGTCTATTCTGGTATAAAACCGGTCGCAAAATCTTCCCTCCTTTAAGAGTTTGACCACCACCTTGTAAAGATTCCGGAATGAAAATCTCATAAACCTTTAAGTCAGCAATTAGGGCATAACTACCAATGATTCTTTCAATCTCCTTCTTAATCGCTAAATCACTCTCATAGGTCTCCTTCGGCAGAATAATATTTTAGGGAAGGTTGTAAATTAAAGAAGAGGAACTATAATCACAGGAGAATTCACCATAATTTATAACCCCGTCCCGATTTTACAATAGGTTGAAGGAAGGGAATCACCAATTATTGGGGAGAGATAGGGGGTTTGGGGAATTGAAGATGAGGTGTGAGTATACCTTTTGAATCTCACCTCATATAAGGTATCAGGGATGAGCGTCTCGGTCCAGATGGCATTGATAATAAAATCGGAACTAACGGTCCCATCATCAGAAACATTTGGTGGCTCAACTGCGATATGGGGATATTTTGAAGAGTTATCGGTCTCACTAATATTTACCAAAGAACCTTTAATCCAGGCGATACTCTCATAATTTAGGGAATCAATTTTCTCCTGCCAGGCAAAGACATCAGGGGTTGAAATAACTGGATAATCAGACTCTTTATTTGGGCTTTGACTTAAGTTTTCAATCCCAGACCAACCCGGTGGCCAAATGGGAAGAGAGACATCACCCAGATTTTTTATTCTTCTGTAAATCTCACCCGGCTCACCTTCTTTCCAGGCACAAATCACATCTTCACCAAAAGCCTCAAACACCGGATTTTCCGATATCACTTCTGGGGACTCTGAGATATTATAAATCTCGGACCAAGAAAGTTCATTAGTTGAATCCTTTTCACCAAACCGGTAATAGATTTCATCTTCTTTTTCCCAGACGATATGAATAATATCACCGGGAGTTATGGCAATTGAAGGTGATTTCAGACCAATACCATCCGCAACCTCTTCGGGCTCTCCCCCAATATCCTCATTCACATTAAAGAGAGATAGGTAAATTTTTGCTGTTCCCTCTGAGAGGTTCTTTATCGGGAAAACACAGTAAGAATAATTAGCGAATTCTGGCAGATAGGTTTGGGCAATTACCGGTGGACCAGGTTTTATATTGCCATCACTGCCGAAAATGACCGTAGTATGCCAGGTATTATCCGAAAGCAAGGTCTTACAGAAAATTGTATCATTTTTCAGATAACTAATTCTCGGCATTCCAGAATTATCAAGGCAAAGAGATGGATAAGAACCAGAGTCCACTTCTAAAACTTTTTCCCAGGTCTCACCTTTATCCAAAGATTTCGCATAAATAATACTTCCACCAGCATCATAGACCATATGCAAATTCCCATTTCCCGGCTCAATTGTTAAAAGTTCTCCCTGATTCGGGAAAGTCACCTTGTCGCAATATACATAAGAAGGATAGGGCAACTGCCTATCAACGAACGAGAGGAAGTAGGTGTTGTTTCTCTCAAGGGAGTGATACATTCTTAATATCAAATAATAAGGGCGAATGGGTTGACTACTGCCGCTGGGCAAAGTTATAATTCCGTAGGGAAAAGATGCAGAATTAGGTAAAGAGGTTTGCCTCATCTGCCACCGATTATTTCCTGTTCGGTAAAAGTAAAGTAGCGTATTTCCTCTATTAAAATCGGTAACCATAACATCCAGCAAGCCATATTTTAAGAATTTCGGGTTATACTCACCGGATACCTCAAAAATCATTTCCGAAGTGTCAGGGAAGTTATAGCCGGTTATGCTTCGGTCACATTTTACCAACCAAACACCGGCATTCGGTTCGGTTATGCATAAATATAATTTCCCATCTTGGGCAAAGGCAGAAATATTGCTGCCCCAATACCACTCGGTTTGAGGAACTGGGAGGGTTTCAAAATTTGGCGAATCCGGACGCTTTAAGTATATTTTTACATAATCACACATTGAACAGGGATTATCGTTGATGTACTCACCAGCCGCTAGTATTAAAACCCTATTTCCTTCCCTGATTGTTGAAACTCTGCCTCGAAGATTGTTATTCGCGAGGTCACCAAGTTTAAATGGTCTTCCGGATGGGTCAATTCTATAAATGCCGGGAGGAGGGTATATTGAAGTTATAACACTGTCACTTTTTATGAGTAAGGCAAAATAAAAAGAATCTGAAGGGCCGATGGCAAAAGAAAAGGATGGAACAGAAGGTGGTGAGTAATGTTGATTTGGTCGTTGGTGAGGGTTTCCAATTACCCGAATAATCTCGCGTGTCGTCCAACTTCCTCCACTTTTATATGAGTGGTAGAACTTCATCTGGTAATAACCGTGCCCTTCATCGGTTCCTACCCAATTCCAATTATCTCGGAAAACAATATGTGGCCTTCCCTGATTATCTAATGCTATGGTAGGAGAAAAACCTTCTCCTATTATTTCTTGTGGGTTCCAACACTCTCCATAGTTGCTTGAATACTGATAGATTATCTTTGGTCCATCGGTTTCTGCTTCATAAGTTAGATGAATTCTCTGACTTTCTTGAAGCACCTTTTGTTGGTTATTATAAGCAGTAAGCGAAGATTGAGATCTAAATATACGAACATGACCTTTTGGTTTCAAGAACGGGTCACCAAGAAGTGTCATTCCAAAAAACCAATCAATTTCAATCGGCGTAAAACCTCCTTGAGCAATCTCCTTGAACCAAGTTAAAAAAGCTTCGCCCATCGTCTTTCCCTGGGAGAGTGGCTGATAAAATTGAGAAGAATATATCATACTCCCCGTTTTTGTTGAACCCACAGCACCAACGCAATAATTCTGATTAAAAACCGCTCTTCCTCCACCATAACGAGGCACAGTGTATTTGCAAAACTGACAGGCGAAGAAATTATAAAAATTTACGGGAGGATTTAAGGTGGTGTATTCAATACCATAAAAGTCATCGCGCTGTGTATGATTAAAAAACCAAAATATGTGCCCGCCTGACGAACTGTGGGCAAAGACTGATACCCAGGCTCGGGGTATGTTAAGCCTCTGGCGATAATCTGATGCTCTCGTAATTTCCGGGTCTATAACTAAAAGTGTGTCAGAATAAAGCAACGCAACAGGTCCCCAGAGGCCTGGATAGTTAACCCAATCATCGTCCACATAGACGAGAGCACTCGGTGGCTGACAGATTAAACTGTCCCGATAGAGAAAGTCTTTTTGTAGATAAATTTTCAAACTAGCGGAAGCATAATCAGGGGTCAAAATTGGGGGCATCAATCTTCCAATATAAATCTCTGGTTCAACATTACCGTAAAGGGTATCGTATCTCATATCCCCGTTTCTATCCAACCAAGTGCCATCTAATTCCATATAGAAAAGATCAATTGGCCAACTTTCTCCTGTTCCTCTTTGAAACCAAGCGATAGGGAGGTCGCCGATAAGAAGTGCCCCTTTTATTAAGTAAACATTATAAAGGCTCCACAAGAAGTTTCTGAAATCCTCGGGCATACCACCCCACCATCTATAACTTAAAACCGTATAACCCTCCAACCAAAGCCTTAGGACAAGTTCTCCTACTTCGTTCTGAATTGCGGGATAAATATTCCCTTCGGTAATAATCGCCATAGTCCCACATCCTTTCTCGCATTCGTTTTCTAATTTTTCAATAAATTTAACTTCATAATGATCGCTATAGGGATGTTCAGAAATCCACTCCTCAAAGGTTTGAGGTTCTTTTCCCTCAGGGTCAAACCATCTGGTCATTGGTATAGAATCAAAAGGGTCGGCATAGATGAGTGACAATTGTCCGCAATGTAATGCATATAAAAATAGTTCTTAACATAAGAACCTCCCTTATTTAACAATAACTAACTTTTTATTTATATCTCCCGACTTATCCCTTCTTAAAATAAAATAAATTCCAGAAGAGACATCTTCCCTTTTTGTTAACCTACCTTGACAATTAAAAATCTTACCTTTTGGGATTAAGGTTAGTTTCTTTTGAATAATTCCCCTATGTAAATTATCCCCTCTCTTATTTTTATATTCCTCAACTCCTGGTCCGAAAGGCGGATATTTTACGGTGCAATAATCATAACTGGTATTTAATCCCCTACTTCTACCTGTGACATAAACATTGCCTCGCTCATCTAAGGCGATGGCAGATGCCTCATCATCCCCCGGACCGCCATACCGGGCAACCCACTCTTCCCCTCCGGAGGGATTATATTTAATTGTTAAATAATCATAATTTGTCTGGAACAAAGCACTCCTTCCCGTAACATACACATTTCCTAAGTCGTCAGTTACTAATCCAAAACTACCGTCACCCAGGGAATCACTGTCATAAAATTTCACCCAATACCTATATCCGCTGGAATCGTACATTTCTGTTTTATAATTTTCGGTGGTATGCCACCCAATATAACTACCCGTGAGATAGATTTTCCCATCTTGGCTAACACTCATTGCCCGCAGTATATCACCACTCGCTCCGGCTTCTGATTTAACTACCCATCTCTCTTCGCCAGGAGAATTATATTTGATAAGCGTAAAGGTGAGAAAATCCATAAAGCCACTAAGTCCAGCAACATAAACATTATTAAAACTATCTACTCCAACCCCTAGCGCCTCATCATTATAGAAGTTAAGAGTATCGTCAAATCTCCTAACCCAAATCAGATTTCCCAATGAGTCATATTTTACTGTCGCGAAGTCTCCTTTCGTCTCTAAACCATAACTCATTCCCGCTATATAAATATTCCCTTCCTTATCAACCGCTACGGAATTACTTTTATCAGTGCTATCACCAGGTCCATTATACATCCTCACCCACCTTTCATTTCCCTCTTTATCATATTTAATCAAGAGATAATCATAACCAGTTCCCCAATTATAACTAAAGCCCGTAATATAAATGTTATTTTGTAAATCTATAACCATCTTTGTTGGCTCATCGTGATGATTACTCAATCCGTTATTATATCTTTTTATCCACAAAATATCACCCGAAGGGCTATATTTTATCGTCAGAATATCCCGATAACCATGTTCATCCTCACTCCATCCCGTTACATAGATATTCCCCTCACTGTCAACTTCTAATGATTTCGGTTCACTGTTCCCTATTCCTTCATACCTCCCTGTCCATAAGGTTTCCCCATTAGTAGAGTTATATTTAATTGTGAGATAACCCTTTTTATTGGTTAACCCATAACTATACCCGGTGACATATAAATCCTCTCCCCGGTCAACCTTCAATTCAATAGCACAATCATCAGAATTTGCCTCACCATTATAATACGCCACCCAAATCTGAGGATAAAGAGAGGTGGGGAAATAAGATAATAGAGAAAAAAGCAAAATCTCCGTAACTACTTTTAGCTCCTTTCCTTTCGGAATTATTTTCAAAGGGCAACGGAAAATTCTCTTCACGCCCTCCTTAGAACTCATACTTAAGTATACTGCCAAGTGAATTTTTTGTCAATACCAAAATCTCACCCTCTCTTTCCCAGACGATATGAATAATATCACCGGGAGTTATGGCAATTGAAGGTGATTTCAGACCAATACCATCCGCAACCTCTTCGGGCTCTCCCCCAATATCCTCATTCACATTAAAGAGAGATAGGTAAATTTTGCTGTTCCCTCTGAGAGGTTCTTTATCGGGAAAACACAGTAAGAATAATTAGCGAATTCTGGCAGATAGGTTTGGGCAATTACCGGTGGACCAGGTTTTATATTGCCATCACTGCCGAAAATGACCGTAGTATGCCAGGTATTATCCGAAAGCAAGGTCTTACAGAAAATTGTATCATTTTTCAGATAACTAATTCTCGGCATTCCAGAATTATCAAGGCAAAGAGATGGATAAGAACCAGAATCAACCTCCAAAATCGTCTCCAAGTGATTCCTTGATTTGTAGACCTCCCATAAGTGATGGTAGTATCGGCGTTAAGTAAAACCAAATGTGAATTTCCATTTTTAGAGTCAAACACGAGATGTTTACACTGGTTAGGCGCTGTTGCCCATTTACAATTACCATACTTATGTCGTGAAGGTGGAAAGGATTGGAGGAGTCCGGTATTATTCACATCGTGACGGAATTTAGGCCAAGTGGAGTTGGCAAGCCCTCCCGATGCCCCCGTATCTTGAATCGCATAAACAGCACCATCACCCGAACCAATGATTATTAAACCAGCCGGGCCAATCGTTGGCGAACCCCAAATACCACCAATTGTACATCGCCATTTCAGTGTTCCATCAGGATTGAAGGCAAGAAGAGAAAAGGAGTATCTAATGCTCCGATATAGATCGTTCCGTCAGAACCAACCGCTGGAGAAGAGTAAATCCATGTGCCGACACCATAAGCCCATTTTAATGTCCCATCAGGATTAAAGGCATAAAAATAACCGTCTAAACTCATAATATAAATTGTGCTGTCAGGAGCAATCGCTGGTGCGGAACAGAGGTGGTGATAATTAGTTTTGAATTTCCATTTTAATGTACCGTCGGGGTTCAAGGCATAAAGACAACTATCATAGGAGCCGCAATAGATTGTACCATCAGGACCAATTCCGGGTGAGGCAAGATAAACCTTGTTCCCGGTTTTATAGCGCCATTTCAATTGACCATCAGGCTTCAATGCGTAGATGAAGCAATCATTTGAGCCAAAGTAGATTGTGCCATCTCGTCCAACCGCCGGCGTAGACCATATATGATGGGGTGGATTATTGGGAGTTCCACAATAGCGCCACCTTAATGTGCCATCTAAATTTAGGGCATAAAGGTAACCATCTGATGAGCCGATGTAGATTGTGCTATTGACCAGGGTGTGACTTATCGCTGGGGAAGACCTAATTAAATCCCCAGTTTGGTAGCGCCACCTGCTAACTTGTCCGGATAGGCTTATCGTCAAAAAATGCCTATTAAGGGCACTACCGGAATTATTCGCTCTCCTCTCTTTTACTCATAAACACCTCCTTTTTAACGGAGTTTTATAATCTTTTTCCTCAATTGTTTTTCCTTTCCCGAAGAGAGGGAAAGGAAATAGATGCCCGGTTTTAATTTTCTTATCTTATCGCCATTAATTAAAAGATGGGTTTTGGAGATATCCGAAGTTATCTCTTCTTCCAAAACCGAACTGCCCAAAAGATTGTAAAGAATAACTTTCAAGGGTCCTTTCCCGTCATCGGGAATAAAATTGAATTCCAAAACTAATTCATTACTAAAAAATGTTGGCACTATTAAATCTTTTGGTTTTCCCTTCACCATTGACTTATCATCTGTTATACCAGTGAATGGTTCAAAACTTATTATGGTAAAATAATGAAAGTTCTCAGCATCTTCCGTCGTTCCTGCCGCATATGTGTTGCCATCAACATCGCAAGCAATAGAAGAGGCACCGTCATCCTCATTCGCAGTCCCATTATAGAGATAAACCCATCGTTCCTCACCACTCGGAGTTAAACTTATCACTGTAAAATCTTCATAAGTGCCGATGCCCTCACTCTCGCCAGCGGCATAAATATTTCCATCCCGACCATAGACAATAGCCAGAGCTTCATCACTCATATTTCTTGTCCCATTATAACGGTAGACCCAGCGCTCCTCACCGCTTTCGGCAAGGCTAATGACCATAAAATCTTCCGAACCGGGACTATTTCCGGCCGCGTAGATATTACCGTCTAACCCATAAATTACAGCATTCGCCCACTGCGTGAAAGGTTGGGGGAAGGTATCAGGGGCTTTGTAGACCCAACGCTCCTCACCATTATTGGTTAAACTTATCACTGTGAAATCACCATAAGTGCCGCTACTCTGAGTTACCCCTGCTACATAGATATTACCATCTGAACCATAGGCAATGGAGCGGGCTTCCTCCGCGAAGATTGTGGGACCGCTATAGGAATAGACCCAACGCTCCATTCCACTATTAGTAACACTTATCACTCCAAAATCGGTTCGGGTATTTCTATTCCAGATAATCCCTGCCGCGTAGATATTGTTATCCAAACCATAAACAAGAGAATAGGCAACATCTATACTATTTGCTGTTCCATTATACCGGTAGGCCCAACGCTCCTCACCACTAGTGGTGAGACTTATAATGATTAAATCGCCATGAGTGCCAAACTC
Source organism: candidate division WOR-3 bacterium (assembly GCA_039801905.1). NCBI lineage: Bacteria > Pseudomonadati > Caldifarciminota > Caldifarciminota bacterium. The sequence goes on from JBDRVQ010000039.1 coordinate 14,281, forward strand.
ATCACTACTCCCCGCAGCATAGATATTGCCGTCTAAACCATAAACAATGGAAAAAGCAACATCCGTATTGTTTGCTGTTCCATTATACCGGTAGACCCAACGCTCCTCACCATTTCTGGTCAAACTTATAACAGTAAAATCCTCATAAGTACCTTCGCCAGTAGTAAATCCCGCAGCATAGATATTGCCATCTAAACCATAGACGAGAGAGTAAACCTGGTCTGTGCTATCCCCCGGTCCATTGTATCGGTAGACCCATCTTTCCTCACCGGCATTGGTAAGACTTAAAATAAAAAAGTCGTCGTAAAAGTAGTTGTAACCCCCCGCGTAGATATTACTATCTAAACCGCAGACGATATCCGTAAAACGATACCAGTAAGATGTTGTTCCTTCATATCGGTAAATCCATCTCACATTCTGAGCAAAAAAGGAAATTGGTGATAGGGTGATGATGAGAGTTATAAAAATTCCTCTCACTAAGGACGCATTAGTAAAAAATAGACCTCCCTTCCTCAAAAAGAAATTCCCCAAAAAGTTTCTTCCGCTCATAATAAATCATAATAAATTATACTGCTAAATGAAATTTTATCAAGCAGACGAAAACACTTCATACCTTCTTCCTTTCCCGTCGCCTTTATTTGGCTCCCGTTACCTCATTGGGAAGAAGATGCGAGACCAATCGGTGGAGAAATATTCACTTACTTAGCGATTGTTTTGCTCTCGGAGAGGAGGATGTTCCGGGTTGGAAGTGAGCAATCGCTTCTCTTACCATTATTTTTAGATTTACCTCTTGGGCATTTAGCTCAATAAAGATAAAGAGTGCGTCTTAAAAATTTTCCCAAAAAATTTGATAAAATCTCTGAGTAATGCCACCTCTTACCAATGGTAAGATTTTATTTTGATCAAAGAGGTAATTAAAGCTAACGCCAAAAATTATCACTCCGCATCAAAAAGAAGAAAACAGAAATTCTTAATGAATTAGTTCAAATAACTAATCTCCATCGAAAGTATCTTATAACCCTCCTCAATGGCACCGGTAAGGTAATTTATACCAAAGATGGAACCAAACTAGTAG
>JBDRVQ010000040.1 GCA_039801905.1 candidate division WOR-3 bacterium
GAACATTAATCCGCTCCAGGTTCGGTTGGATTGATTCAGTAATATCCTTGGGCACAACCTCTTTGATAGGAGCAAGTTCTACCGGCACCTTGGCATAAAGGACTAAGTCAATATCTTGTCGGTTGGCGACTTCATAGATCACATCCGGAGTGGCTAAACAACCGACCAAATTCACAATCCATAAGGAGATAATATGCTCAACCTTACCTTCTCGTTCTTTCGCCCTTAGATAGTTTAAGAGATCTCTTTGAGTCCTTTCCGCAAAGTCCATTAGGACTCTTCCCACTCTCGCCCTTCTTTGGGGTCTTGGTAGATTCTCAATCGTTGGGTCAAGTTCTAAGGCATTTTTCCTTTCTTTTAGGACAAAGTCAACCGGAATCTTCTGGTCCGAAGAAGATTTCTCTAAGATAGAGATGAGTTGAGGGTCAATTAAGGCAGAAGAAGAGAAAGAGAAGATTAAAAACAAGAAGAGACAAGTTCTAAAAATAACCTTCATATCTCCTCCTTAAAAGTTTCTTTTTCATATCTTTAGCACCTTCCTACTCTTTATCTTTTCTTCCCCAGGTTTGAGGTGATAAAAATAGATGCCTTTTGGTAAAACCTTTCCTCTATCATCCCGACCATCCCAAACCTTCTGAGAAAGGGAGCGAACCAAAATTCCTTGGGCGTTATAGATTAAAATCTCCGCTCCCTTGGGCAGGTCACCAGTAAATATCGTCTTACTGGTAAACGGATTAGGAGAGAAGGAAAGATTAGCCATCGGTATTGATTTTATCTCTTTCACTCCGGGTCGGGATACTACCCTTACCGAATCCAATTGCCAATCATTCGTTGGGTCAATATCTTCAGAAAGTTGGGTGGTGCATTTCACTAAATGAACCCCTAAGGGGAAGGCGAGCCATTCCGGAAAATAAACTGTATCCTCTTCTCCGATATCAAGGGAAAGGGTTGTGTCAATAAGATAGAAATCACCAATCTTAAACCGAACCAAAAATTCTTCTTCCCTTGTGCCGAAGTTCTGAACGATTGCCTTGGGAATTACTACTTCTCCGGAATCAATCTCTCCGATCGGCGCCAAAATGGCAACGGTGCCGACATCATGGATTGGTCTTCGGACAATCACCCAGGTAAAGGAGGTATCATTTCCCGGATTTCTATCCCCACTGAGCGCGGTAAAGGATTTAACGATAAAGGTATCACAGATTGTCGCTTCCCAAGGAGAGAAGGAGACGACCATTGAATCATTCGGTTCCAGACTGATCCAAGCCGAATCCTCATAAATCTCATCTATTAAGAACCAAACCGGTAATTCCGCAGACAGGTTGCCGAAGTTTCTAACTTTAACCGAAGGAATAATTGTTTGCCCGGAGTCAACAATCCCTTGGGGAGCAAAAATCTCTTCCACCCCGCAGTCTAAAACCCCAACCGTCACTTCCCTACTCTGGGCATCGTTATCCGGATAGAAATCTCCTGCCAGTTCCGTAGAGCATCTCACCGGATGGGTGCCAACTTGCACTGCCTGCCAATCGGGAAATGTGAGATAAATTTTTGCTCCAGGACTATGATTAGAAACCGTTGCCGTCTCGTTATAAAAATCACCAATCTTAAACCGAACCGTATAACTCTCTGTACTATTACCATAATTATAAACCGTGCAGGCTGGTGTCACAACCACTCCGGAATCAACAAAGGATGGCGGTGAAGTGATTAACAGACAGCCAACATCCCGCACCCGAACCAAAACTTGTGAAGTTCTCTTATCGTTATTGGGATTCTGGTCATTAGCAAGTTCCGTGGAGCAAGAGACTGCCCAAGTGCCTCTTTGGAGAGCCTCCCAGTTAGGAAATGTGAGATAGACTTTTGTCTGGGGACTGTGATTACTAACAGTCGCTGTCTGGTTATAAAAATTACCAATCTTAAAGCGAACCTGATAACTGACCGTTTGGTTTCCGTAGTTATAAACCGTGCAGGCGGGTGTAGTTGAAGTTCCAGAATCAACCACTGTTGGTGGTGCGGTGATTGCCGAAACTCCAACATCATAAATTGTTGGGGGTGCTAAAACCAGAAAGGAATCAACCCAAAGGTCATTTCTTGAAAACATATCACCAGCCAGTCCAGTAGAGCAACGAACCGAGACATAACCCGGAGGGGATGCGGTCCAACTCGGGAAGTTTACCGTATCTTCAATCCCGGGAGCCAAGGTCTTATTTCTCGTCTCGTCATAAGTTGTCCCAATCCGCATCCGAATGGGAAAGGTCTGAGTGGTTGTGCCAAAGTTTCTGACTATGACCTTAGGCGTAATCACCCGATTAAAACTATCCGCCCCAAATGGCGCAAGGAGAGCCATAATCCCGACATCCGTAGAATATGGTGTATACCAACCATCCAGTTTGTAAAGATAATTATCTGGACTCTGCATAATGCTAATCCAATAGTCCCCATTTCTTGGATCCCAAGCCACACCCCGGGCATTATTGATATAACCCGCCAGATCCGGTAAGCGAGAGCGATGAATAATTGCCGCATTTCTCGGGTCCAACTCAAAAAGGGCACAGGAGTCTAAGGCACCGCTACTGGAAAAATAACTGTACAAAAGCAAAAGACTGGGCCAGTTGGGATTGGAATTGGTATAGTCAAAATCAAGACACCGCGCACCAGCATAACTATAACCAAGATGTCCCAGAGAAAATCTTTCTAAGACCTGACCTAAGGTATCGGTAACATAAAGCGAACAGGGAAATACCCCTTCATCCATCCGGTCAATAAGATAGAGTTTCTTCTCCCTTTCGTTAAAGGCAATCCCCACCGGATAGCGCCGGGCCGGCGATGGGAATTCCCTTAAAAGACTGCCATTATCCGCATTTATCTTATAGACCTTCTTATACTTACTGGAATGAATCCAAATGGCATTATCATAACGGGAAAAAGTAAAATCCTGAAAGGAATCACCGACCGGGGAAGAGATTAAAGAGACGCGAATCGTTTCGGGATAGGCCGGATTAGTAGAATCGGTTGAACGGTAGCGTCGGATATACGGTTGCCAACAATAGACCGCATCCAACTTATTCAACCGACCATTATAACATAACCCATAGAGACCCCAACCAAGACCGCGTAAATCCGGCATCACAAAGGGACCCCAAACAACCGAAGGTGGCGGATCCTTCTCTGCTACTTTTTTCGGTTCTGCCCATTCGCCCGCCTGGCTAAAGGAAATGACTAAAAAGAGACCAACGAGAAAAACCAAAGAGGTCCGCATAAACACCTCCCCTTCCTTAACAAAAAATATAATCTAAATAAAAAAAAAGTCAATTGTTAAAGCCCAATCTCATTCCGCAGAAAAATTATCTGCCTTTTTATTTTCTCAATGGTCTTCCTCTCCCCTTCCCCCAAACCCTTTTTCTCAATCGCCTTTACCTCTTTAATGGAATGGATAATCGCTTCTTCAATAATCAACCGGTGATTTATCATCTTCCCGTCAACCATCACCAAACTAAAGGGAAGTTTTTTCAACCGTTTCCGGCATAAAGCCAAAACTTTTTTTAAGTCAGATAACCCCTCTGCCAGCCGATTCAGTTGAAAAAATGCTTCGGCTCTTAAAGAGTAAATTAGTTCCAAACCAATGGAAGAATCTTCCTTCTCCATCACCCTTGCCAAATCTTCAATTGCCTTCTCGTATTCCCCAATCTCTATAAAGAGATGAGCCCGGTTAAAATAAATAAGTGGCTCATCCGGCTCCATCCTCAAGGCTTGGGCATAATCACCAAGCGCCTGCCAATACATCTTTTTTTCCCAGTAGGCGTTACCCCGATTGAGTAAAGAGGTGGCATCCTGGGCATCATCCGCTATTTGACTGGTAAGAAAATCTTCAAAGACAACCTCATCCCAGGAATCAAAGAAAATTTCTAAAAATCTCTCATCAATTAAGACCTCTTCTCCTTCGAAAAATTCACTGTTGCGAAGGAATCTCTGATAGATTCTCATTATTTCTCTCCAATCCCATTCCTCAAAAGAATCCTCCTCCCCCATTTCTTCTTCGGGGAGGCGAAAATTCACAAGATTTATCAAAAGGTCAAAATTTAATAAAGTCCGCCCATTTTCTGGAATTATCTTCTCCTTTTTGAGTGCTTGAAGAAAATGGTGTAAATACTCCTTCCGCTTTTTCTCCCATTCGGTTTCACTTAATGGGGCATCATACCGACTAACCATTTAGACCGCCTCCACCAAAACCTTCCCTTTTTCTCCTTCAGGGATAGCGATTAAAAAACCCCTCTTTATCCCAAATAGTTTCCGATAAAAATCAAATTCCTCTTTCATCTCCGCTAAGTTTTCTTCTTTCTTATAATAGACAAGATTCGCCACCGCCTCATTTTTGAAAACGAAGTCAAATTTATACTCTACAATCTTATGCCCTTTGTATAAAATATCATAATTACCGCGAGAGAAATCAATTCCGTTTAATCTCAATTCCACACTAATTGCCTCCGGAAAAGGCTTCTCCCCTCCTTCCCGATAGATAAACTCCTTGCCGAAGTAATCATAGACTTCCTGGGCACATCGCTCCAAGGTTTTCTTTAACTCCTGCTCTCTCACCTTTTTTGGTTTCACCACCTCAATCGCCAGTGATTTCTTTGGTCTTTCCACCGTTTCCAAAAGGATTTTATCACTAAAAGATAAGACCGCACCCTCATCAATATTCAAAGAGACCATATAGACCTGTGCCTGCCTCTTGTGTGACTCCGTGATACTTTTCACCGCCTTCAATTCCAGAACCAATTCCTTCCCCCCTCTATTCGCCCAGAGGGGATTGATAATAAGATCCGCTCGCCCGCTACCCACCCGGTAGCCTTTGTAGAGAATCTCAAAATTCCTTTGCCGCTCGTAGGGAATTTTCCGGATGCGCAACTCGTGTGCCAATGCCTCTTCATAAGGTGCTTCTTTATAACCCGCCCCTAAAACTTTTAATACCTCCTCGGCAGCTGACTTTACCTCTGCCAACCAATCCATAAACCCTCCTTAAAACTCATAATAATAAATAATTTCTTCATTACGGGTCGCACCCGTCGGAGGGACAAATTTTCAGTATTCCCAACTCTCCACCGGTGCCAATCCCTCGGAAAAAACCCAAGCCTAATCAAATTGGGGTTCTATCACAATTTTGCCTTCCTTATCAATATAACCCCATTTGCCACCAATTAGACATGGCTTTGGATATGGCTCATAAGTCATTTATACCTCCTGTTTCTTTTTACCCCTTTGGAAAACCTATAAAGGACTTCTCTAATTCTTGGTCTTAACCCCTTTTTCATTAACTTAAATTATACAAAATTTTATCTTAATGTCAAGGGCAAATTTTTATTAAGGTTTTTCCCTTTTTGGGTGTTATATTATATGGAGGCAAATATGGGAGTAAGAGATGCCTTAAAGAGGGTCAAAAAGTATGAGTCCAATTTAGACCCGAATGTGATTGAGAAGAGATACACCCGATTCGGCAGATCAATGCTGGAGCAGATTAGTTCCTACTTCGCCCAAATCACAGAGATTGAGATAAAGACCAAAGCCACCCTCTCCCAATACGACTGCCCAGTCTCAAATTTCCCTTCCTATCTCTGTTACGCCCGAGAGTTATACCGCCTCTCCAATAGATATGCCGGACTTCCCCTATTTAGAGAGATCCGACTTAAAGAGACAAAATGGCACAAAAGGGGCTTAAATTTAGAAATCTTAAAAAGGATTCGGATTGATATCTTTGGCATTATTTTACCGGAGGAGTTATGAGAATAAAGATAAAGAAAAAAGACCCGATTAAGAGGTTTGAGAGAGGTTTGGAGAGATACCACCAAAGATTTGGCTTTCAATTTCCCAAAGCGACCGAGAGGTATCTTAAAGGGACAATTGATTTCTCCTTATTCGTAGAAGAGAGGACTCGTGAGGTCTTAAACGAAAGCGGGATTTCCCTTGCCTTTGCCTGGGCTTACTATGCCTTCGGCCGGAAGGTCTATAAGACTATTAAAAAGGGAAAAATTAATGAAATCCCTTTAATGATTGAAGATTGGGTAAAAAATAAAGGTCTGGCAAAGGAGGTCTTATTGGTAATTACGGAAGTGCTCCAAAATAACTAATCCCAAAAGGGAAAATCCAAAGGAAAGAGGATGAAGGGTAAGAAAGGAGGGTTTTATCTTTATAAAAAGTGGGGGGCGATATAGGGAGCGGTATCGGGGATCTAATAGGGGGCGTAAGGGAAGGTGTAAGGGAGGGCGTAATCCTGTATTTAATAGATGGTCTAATAGAGGGTTTAATGGCGGATATAATAGAGGATGTAATTGGGGGTCTAACCGAGAGTCTAATAGGGGGTGTAATCCCGAGCCGTATCGGGAAGGTAAGGGAGGGTTTAATGGGGGATTTTAAGGGGATTGACTAAATCCTTTTTCTCATTTATATTTTATCGGTGATCAGCGTTAAAGTCTATTCTGGTTATAAGGGAGGGGAAAGACCCCAGGCTTTAGTCATTGAGGGAAGGGAATTACCAGTAGAAATCATCCGGAGGGAATTGAAAGAGGATTACCAAACAAAAGAGCGGAAAGAAATTTTTACTGTTATCGCGGAGAATAAACTCTATAAGATAGAGAGAGACCAAAAGGGAAATTGGCAAGTTTATGAGAAATAAGGAACTGGCAGAGATCTTCTCTCGCATCGCCGATGCCTTGGAGTTCAAAGGGGAGATGGCTTTTAAGGTTATCGCCTACCGGAAGGCGGCAAGGGTCTTAGAGGACCTAACCGAGGATATTGAGAAGATTGCCCAGGAAGGAAAATTGGAGACCCTTCCGGGAATTGGTGAGGGGATTGCCAAAAAGATTGAAGAGTACTTAAAGACCGGTAAGATGAAGAAGTACGAAGAGGCGGTGAAGGGAATTCCCGAAGGTCTCTTAGAATTATTAAATATCCAGAATTTAGGTCCAAAGACCTTAGCCTTAGCCCATAGGGAATTGGGGGTGAAAAATCTTGCTGACTTAAAGAGGGTGATTGAGGATGGCTCTTTGAAAGATCTCTTCGGAATGGGCGAAAAGAAGGTGGAGAATATCAAGAAGGGGATTGAACTTTACGAGCAGGGGAAGAGTCGGATGGGAATTGATGCCGCCTTGGCGATTGCGGAAGAGGTCTGCGCATACTTAAAGAAAAACCCTTTGGTGAAGAGTGTTTCGCCTTCGGGCTCTCTGCGCCGAATGAAGGAGACGATTGGTGATATTGACATCTTAGTTACGGGTAGGGATGGGGCAAAGATTATTGACTATTTCACAAAATTCCCAAAGGCAACAAGGGTCTTAGCCGCGGGTGAGACTAAGGGTTCAATTATGGTTGGTTTGGGTAAGGAGGCAAAGCAGGTTGATATTAGGGTTGTGCCGGAGAAGACCTACGGTGCGGCATTACAGTATTTTACCGGCTCTAAGGCGCATAATATCAAGTTGCGACTTTTAGCGAAGGAGAAGGGGTTAAAAATTTCCGAATACGGTGTCTTTAAGGGAGAGAAGTTTATCGCCGGGAGAACCGAAGAGGAGGTCTATTCTGCCCTCGGCCTTCCCTTTATCCCACCGGAGTTAAGAGAAGACCGGGGTGAGATTGAGGCGGCATTAGCCAATAGGTTGCCAAAACTGATTTCTTATCACTCCATTAAGGGAGATTTACAGGTTCATACCACCTATTCTGATGGCAACGCCTCCTTAGAAGAGGTGGTGAAGATGGCGGAAAAAATTGGCTATGAGTATATTGCGATCACCGACCATTCCCAATCGGTCCGCTACGCCCACGGCTTAGATGAGAAGCGATTAAGAAAGCAGATAGAAGAGATTATGAAGTTAAGGGAGAAGAGTAAGGTAAAAATTTTCACTGGGATTGAGGTTGATATTCTCCCGGATGGTTCTTTAGACTTTCCCGACTCGGTCTTAAAGGAATTGGATGTGGTTGTTGCCGCGGTCCATCAGGGTTTTAAGAAGAATGTGACAGAAAGAATTATCTCTGCTATTGAAAACCCATATGTCGCCATCATTGCCCATCCTTCTGGTAGGTTAATCTCCCGGCGCGAAGGATATGATGTTGACTTGGAAAAGGTCTTAGAATGGGCAAAAAAGTATAATAAGGTCTTAGAACTAAATGCCTATCCCGACCGCTTAGATTTGGATGATTTGCATCTCCGGAAGGCGAAGGATATGGGGATAAAAATTTGTATCAATACCGATGCCCATGGCTCGATGGATATGTATTGGATGCGCTTTGGCATTGGCATTGCCCGGCGGGGATGGCTGGAAGAAGAAGATGTTATCAATACCTATCCCTATCAGAGGTTAATAAAATTCTTAAAGGATTTGAGGAGGTAAATTGCCAATCCTTTATAAGGATGCCGGGGTGGATATTGACCGGCTTAATATCTTAAAGCGAGAGATTGGGAAAAAAGTGAAGAAGACATTTTCCCCAGCGGTCCTCTCTGAAATTGGGCTTTTTGGCTCCCTTTACCAACTGTCGGGTTATAAAGAGCCGGTTTTAGTAAGTAGCGTTGATGGGGTGGGAACAAAACTCTTAATCGCCCAGATGATGGAAAGGCATAATACGGTTGGTGAAGATCTTGTCAACCACTCGGTTAACGATATCCTCACCTTAGGGGCAAAACCCTTATTCTTCCTTGACTACATCGCCTTCTCCGAGATTGAAGATAAGGTTCTTAAAGAAATCTTTTTTGGTCTGAGACGCGCCTGCCAAAAGAATAAAGTCTCCTTAGTTGGCGGTGAGACCGCCCAGATGCCGGGTATCTATCCCAAGGGGGTTTATGACCTGGTCGGTTTTATCGTTGGGGTGGTAGAGAAGAAGAAGATGATCACCGGGAAAAAAATTAAGGAGGGGGATTTGGTCCTCGGTCTTCCTTCTAATGGACTTCACACCAATGGCTATTCCTTAGCAAGAAAGATTCTCTTAGAAGAGAAGAAGTTCCGTTTGGATGAATCACCCTTTCCCTTAAAGAACGAGTTGGGGGATGAGTTATTAAGGGTTCACAAATCTTACTTAAAAGAGGTCTCTCCTTTCCTTTCTTTAATTAAAGGGATTGCCCACATTACCGGTGGTGGTTTTTATGAGAATATCAAAAGAATCTTACCCGAAGGGGTCTCGGTCTTTATCAAAAAGGGAAGTTGGCAAATTCCGGAAATCTTTCGCCTCATCCAAGATGCTGGTTCCATCCCCGATGAAGAGATGTATCGGGTATTCAATATGGGAATTGGGATGGTGCTCTTCGTGGCAAAAGAGAATTTAAGAAGGATAAAGAGCAAAGGGCTAAAGGTGATTGGTGAGGTGAAGAAAGGAAAGAGGGAAGTAGTGATTGAATAGATGTTAAAAGAGGAGAGAAAAAAAATTGTGATTAGCGCCTGTCTCGGTTTTGCCTTCTGCCGCTATGATGGCGGAAGAGATAAGTTTCCTTTTCCCGGAAATCTCAAAAGAAAAATCACCTTCCTACCGGTCTGTCCGGAGAAAGAGATGGGTTTAGGTATCCCCCGTTTCCCAATTCGGATTGTTGAGAAAGGGAAAAGGAGGAGGTTAATCCAATTGAAAACCGGCTTGGACCTGACCAGGAAAATTAAGAAGTGGCGGGAAGATTTCTTAAAGAAACTTAAAGGTATCTCCGGTTTCGTCTTAAAAAGCGGCTCGCCATCCTGTGCCGTTTCCGATGCGAAGATTTATTCCGAATTGAAGGGGAAGAGGGTTTTAAGAAAGGGGCAAGGATTTTTTACCGAAGGGGTCTTGAAAAAATTTCCCAAAAACTTGGTGATTGATGAAAAGAGGCTCCAAGTTATTGGTTGGAAAAAATGGCTTAAAAGTATTGGGGAGGGAAGATGGTAAAGATAAAGCAATTCATTAAAGAAAAGATTGCAGAGATTAAAAGAGAGGTCGGCAAAGAAAAGGTATTGGTTGCAACTTCCGGTGGTGTTGATTCCCTAACCTGTGCCCTCTTAGGTTTTCGGGCGGTTAAAGAAAATCTCTCCTGTGTCTTCATTGACGATGGCTTGATGCGCCTTGACGAAGGGAAAGAGGTGGCAGCCGTATTAAAGAGATTTAAGATACCATTAAAAATCTACGAATACCGGGCCCGTTTCTTCTCCACCCTGAAAGGACTCACCGACCCCGAAGAGAAGAGGAGGGCATTTCGGGATGCATTCTATAACACCCTCGGAGAGATCTTAAAGAAGGAGAATGCCAAATTTTTAATCCAGGGGACAATCAAAGCGGATATCGTAGAGACCAAAGGCGGGATTAAGACCCAACATAATGTCTTGGAGCAGATTGGTATCAATCCCGAAACCTATGGGCTAAAAATCTTAGAACCATTAAAAGATTTATATAAGGATGAGGTGCGGAAGGTGGCAAAGGCATTGGGTTTGCCGAAGGCAATTTACCAGAGGATGCCCTTTCCCGGACCAGGCTTGGCAACAAGAATCTTAGGAGAAGTAACCCCGGAACGGGTGGCAATTTTACAGAAAGCAACAAGGATTGTGGAAGGGATGACGAAAAGAATCCCATCCTTCCAGACCTTTGCCGTCCTCTTATCCGATAGGGCGACGGGCCAAAAAGAAGGGAAGAGGGTCTTTGGTGAGATTATCGCTTTAAGGAGTGTTCAGTCAAAGAATGCCCTAACCGCTAAAATTACCCCTCTCCCCTATCCCCTTTTAGCGAAGATTACGAAGAAGATAGTTGAGGAATGCCCAACGGTCGTTAAGGTTTTATACGACATCACCCCGAAGCCACCTTCCACGATTGAATGGATATAGATTGACGGGAAAAGAAATTAGATTATACTGAGCTATGTTTCCCGAAGAATTGAAAAGAGTTGACCCAGAGATATTTGAAGCCATTTATTTAGAAACGGAAAGGGAACACAAGACCTTAGAACTTATCGCCTCGGAAAACTTCGTCTCGGAAGCGGTCTTAGCGGCACTCGGTTCCGTCTTAACCAATAAGTATGCCGAAGGTCTACCCAAGAAGCGATATTATGGTGGCTGTGAGTTTGTTGATATGGGAGAGATTTTGGCAATTGAGAGGTTAAAGAAACTCTTCGGTTGTGAGCACGCCAATGTCCAGCCCCACTCCGGAACCCAGGCGAATATGGCTGCCTATTTTGCCTTAGCCAATCCCGGTGATACCATCTTCGGCTTAAACCTAACCCACGGTGGCCATCTCTCCCATGGCCATCCGGTAAATTTCTCCGGCAAATACTTCAATGTGATTCATTATGGTGTCCATCCGGAGACCGAGATGATTGACTATGACGATTTATGGAAGATGGCGAAGGAATATAAACCAAAGATTATTGTCTCCGGGGCGAGCGCCTATCCCCGGACTCTCTACTTTGACCGCTTCCAGGAGATCTGCGAAGATGTTGGTGCCTATCAGGTAGCAGACATCGCCCACATCGCCGGTCTTGTTGCGGCTGGCCTCCACCCTTCGCCCATCCCCTTCGCCGATGTTGTCACCACCACCACCCATAAGACATTAAGGGGACCAAGAGGGGCGGTGATTATGTGCAAGGCGAAATATGCCGAGGTTATTGATAAGACGACCTTTCCCGGAATGCAAGGCGGTCCCTTAGAACATGTGATTGCCGCCAAGGCGGTCTGCTTTAAGGAAGCGCTTTCCGAGGAATTTAAGGAATACCAGGGAAAGATTGTGGAAAATGCCAAGACCCTGGCGGAGGAGTTAAAAAATCTTGGCTATCGGTTAGTGGCGAATGGCACCGATACCCATTTGATCCTTGTTGATTTAAGAAGTAAAGGGATAACCGGTCGGGATGCGGAAAATGCCTTAGGCAAGGCGAATATCACGGTTAACCGGAATACCATCCCTTATGACCCCCAAAAACCTTTTGTTGCCTCCGGCATCAGATTGGGGACACCGGCTTTAACCACCCGGGGGATGGGGAAAATAGAGATGAAAAAGATCGCCCACCTAATTGATAAGGTTTTAACCAATATCGGTAACGAAAATGTCTACGCCAAAGTTCGGGAAGAGGTGAAAGATTTGACCGAAAGTTTTCCCCTTTATCAAAAAAGGAGAGAGATTTATGAAAAGATTAAATGAGAGTATCATTGTAGAGATTAAGGGGAGGGAGATTTTAGATTCGCGGGGGGAACCAACCTTAGAGGTGGAGGTCATTTTAGAAAGTGGGGATAGGGGAATCTGTCAAGTTCCCGCAGGAAAATCAAAAGGGGGAAAAGAGGTGAAAGAGTTGCGGGATCAAGATGAGCGCTATGACGGGAAAGGGGTAAAAAAGGCGGTCCAATTATTGGCGGAGATAAAAAAGAGGCTTTGCGGACTTTCCGCCACTGATCAGAAAGCGATTGATGGAATTCTCAAATCGGAAAAGGAGAGGTTAGGTGGTAATACCACCACCGGTATCTCTCTCGCCTGCGCCAAAGCCGCCGCTAACTTCTATTCCCTTCCCCTCTATCTCTATCTCGGGGGTAAAACGGAAAAGTTTTTACCAGTTCCCCTCTTCAATTTAATCAACGGTGGTCTCCATGCCCCAAATAACTTATCAATCCAAGAATTTCTCATTTTACCCCTTGGTGCCCAAACATTTTCCGATGCCCTCCGTTTTGGGGCTGATGTCTATCGGGAATTAAAGAAAATTCTAAAAAAGAGAGGAATCCTCACCGGGGTTGGTGATGAAGGTGGCTTCTGTCCCAACTTAGAAAGTAACGAAGAAGCCTTAAAACTCCTCAAAGCCGCAATTGAAGATGCCGACTACGAACCCGGGGTTGACATCTTTTTAGGTCTTGACTGTGCCGCCAGCAATTTCTATAAAAAGGAAGAGAATAGATACTACCTCCAGCCCGAAGGTAAGAAAGTTACTTCTGAGGAGTTGATAAAAATCTATGAGGATTGGATAAAGAGATATTCTATCATCTCTATTGAAGATGGTCTGGCAGAAGAAGACTGGTCGGGTTGGGAAAAGTTGACCAAAACTTTGGGCGATAAAGTCCAATTGGTGGGGGACGATATCTTTGCTACTAACATCTCTTTTTTGAAAAAAGGGATAGAGAAAGGAGTTGCTAATGCGGTCTTGATTAAACCGAATCAGGTCGGCACCTTAACCGAAACCTTAGAATGTATCGGACTTGCCCAACGCTCTCATTATCAAACCGTAATCTCTCATCGCTCCGGGGAGACCGAGGATACCTTTATTAGCCACCTTGCCTTTGCCACCAACTCTTTTCAGATAAAAGCCGGTGCTCCTTCTCGGGGGGAGAGGATTTGTAAATATAACGAACTATTAAGGATTGAAGAACAAACAAAAGCCGATTATGCGGGAAATTTCCTCTGGAAAAGGAAAGTAAGTTGAAAAAAATTATTCCTTTCCTATTGCTTCTTTTCCTTTTGGGCATCATCTACCTCCCGGGTCCGAATGGTCTTTTTGCCTTAATCCGGAAGAAGATAGAAAATCGGAAATTAAAAGAAGAGATCTCCGACCTGCGAATTAAGAATATCCTCCTGAGGGCGGAGAGGCAAAAGCTCTCCTCTCCCCAATATTGGGAAGAACTGATAAAAAGGAGGGAAGCGAAGAGGGAGAGATGAAAAGGGTTCTTTTCTTATCTTTTTTAATTCTCGCTTATGGTGATAAAGGGCTGCTCCCTTTAACCCGACCGGATATCTCCCTCTATACCCCAGCCCAGCGGGCAATTATCCTCTGGAACGGGAAAAAAGAAGTCCTAATCCTTTCCACCAATGTCTCCGCCCAAGAAAAGACGAAAGCCTTAGAAATCCTTCCTTTGCCTTCGGTGCCTGAGATAAAAGAAGGAGACTTTTCTTACTTTGAAAAGGTATTTAAGTTAATCCGAAAGAATTCACCTCTGCCCAAAGATCTTCCCACCTTTAAGGGTAAAGAGAGGCCCGGAATTGAGATCATTTTTAAGAAAGAGATTGGTCCCCATAACATCACCACCGTTAGGGCTAATGACTATAAAGAGTTTAAGGACTGGACGGAGAAATTCTTAAAGACCTACTCCTTGGGGGGAACTATCCCGGAGCGATTGGCAGATTTGATCGGCGATTATCTAAGAAGAGGAATTAAAATTTTTGCCTTTGACTTGATTGACCTGACCGAAGAAGAAAGTTCTCTAAAACCCTTAATCTACGAATTCTCTTCACCCAAACTCTATTTCCCTTTGCTAATTTCTAACCTCTCCTCTGGTAAGACCGAAATCCAATTGTTCGTTTTTGCCAAAGGAATTCCTGCCATCTGGTTTTCTGACGCCCCCTTAGATTTTGCCTATTACGAGCGTTTAGGGAAGAAGGTGAAGCCAATAATCTTTAAGGTGGCGCAAAAAGATTTCGGGGAAATCTTTCCCCAGTACCGCAATTTCTTCTCCTCTCCCCCTTATTTCACCTCCCTCCATTATTCTGGGGATTTGACTGAATTGAAGTCTGACCTCAACTTTAGCCAACTTCTTTACCTAAAAGAATAAGATAAAAACTATGGTTGTGTACTTGGTTAAGACATCGTTACCAGCCATAAGGTGGCAATAATCAGGAGAATAATAATCTAAAATAATAACCGGAAAATTAGCAAAATTCTCATTTAAATGAGTTAATCCTAAAGATTTGAGTTT
>JBDRVQ010000041.1 GCA_039801905.1 candidate division WOR-3 bacterium
CTGGCGGTGGATAATTCTAATGTTGTCCATATCGTTTGGTACGGTGGGGAGCAGTGGGATAATTATTATTATCGGGTTTATTACCGAAGGCGTCATCCCACTTCGGGTTGGTTGGCGATTGATACCATTGCCGGAGCTAACCAGCCCGATGATTTTGACCGGTTTGCTCCCCAGATTCTCATTGACCGGCAGCAGAATGCCCGTGTTGTCTGGTACGGAGAGGATTACTGGACCGATGGCTGGCTCCGCCTTTGGCATAAAAAGAGAACTCCGGGGGGTTGGTTAGCCACAGAAGAATTGGCTTGTGAATATCCGGAGGGTGATTTGTATAATCCCCATATCGCTAATGATAGCCTCGGTTTACATCTTATCTGGTTTGACGACCGATTAGAGGATGAGGAAATCTTCCGGGTGGTCAGTTATCCCCGAGATTTAGAAGTGAAGACAATTACTTCGCCTCCGGTATTTTGCTCTCTGGCGCATTACCAACCGAAGGCAATTGTGAGGAATTCGGGCGAAGAAGAAATCCTTAATAACTTTGATGTCAGGATGAAGATTGAACCCGGTGGTTATGAGAATATTCAAACTCTTCCCGGTTTAGGACCGGGCGAAGAAGAGACTCTCAACTTTACTCCTTGGCAGCCAAGTCAACCAAATCTCTATTCTGTTAAATGTACTCTTCTATTTTCTGATATGTTCTCTCTAAATAATAAAAGGGAGAGTTATTGTGGTATTCCAAATTTCATTGAAGACTTTGAGTCTTCTAACGGTGGTTTTCTTTCTGACCCGGCTACCAATGCCTGGGAATGGGGAACTCCCTCCGGAATTGGCGCACCGATTCCTTATTCCGGAACGAAATGCTTCGGGACGAATATTGATGGCAATTATTCAAATAATGCCAATTGGAAGTTAAATTCCCTCTGGTATATTGCTACCCGAGATACACCAGTTTTAGGTTTTTATCACTGGTATAATCTTGACCCTAACCATAAAGATGGCGGGAATATTAAGATAACAAAAGATTTGGTTAATTACACAGTCCTTACTCCGCTTTTTGGTAGATACGACCGGAGATTGACAAACGAGAATGCCGGTATTCCCCAAGAGTCCGCGTTCGCCCTGAATAGACCCACCGGTTGGAAGCCAGCGCTTTTTAAGGTTCCGGTGCGGATGGGTGATACCTTCCAGATAAGATGGCATTTTGGTTCCGATGGTAATACCAATGATTTAGGCTGGTATCTTGATTATGAAGGGGGGATCGGATTTAATAAAATTTGGGAGGATGTTGGAATTTTAGCAATTTCCTCGCCACCTGATACTTGTGACTCATCAATTACAATTATCCCTTCTGCTCGGCTGAAGAATCTTGGTAACCGTAATGCTTCTTTCTCGGCAACGATGAAGATTGGTTCTTATACCGATACGAAGACAGTTCTTTTATTCGCCAATCAAGAATCAACTATTACCTTTAATCCCTGGACACCACAGAACCGAGGTTTTTCTTTTGCCCGCTGCTCCCTTTATCTAACTGGTGATAGAAACCGAGTGAATGACACCTTGATGAAAACTTTCTTTATTCGGGTAAAGGATGTTGGGGTTTTGGATATTGCGGAGAAGAAACCGGAAGAGGTTATTGGTTTAGCGGCGGAGAAATTGGTTAATGGAAATAATGAGTCTCAATTAAAAGAACTTTCCTTTTCTTCCCAATCTTCCTTACCGCTTAAATTATCTAATTCTTTTACCTTTTTCCCAGACACTATTGACTCCGGCGATATTTATACCCCCCGGGCACGGATTAAAAATTTTGGTAATGTTCCATCCGCCTTCTATGTGAAATTTACCTTTGGTAATATCTATACCGAAAGTTTGCCGCAGACCCTTTTGCCGGATAGTGAAGTAAGTTTCAATTTTAGACCGTTTTCTGCTCAGGGGAGAGGACTGGTAGTTAGAACTTGTACGACAATGCTTGCTGGTGATTTGGTTCCGAATAATAATTATAAGCGAGAGACCACTTTC
The DNA here is from genome assembly GCA_039801905.1 of candidate division WOR-3 bacterium. Classification (NCBI taxonomy): domain Bacteria; kingdom Pseudomonadati; phylum Caldifarciminota; species Caldifarciminota bacterium. The sequence continues at coordinate 2,017 of JBDRVQ010000041.1, forward strand.
ATTCGGGTGAGGGATGTCGGGACTTTTAAGATTTGTTCGCCGGTTGGAGTAATTGATTCCGGGGTAGAAGTTACTCCGGCTTGTTCCGTAGGGAATTTTGGCAATACAACCGAATCCTATTCAGTGCGCTTTAAGATTGGGACATTTTATAACCAAACTCTTACGGTAAATAATCATCAACCAGGCACTTATCTCTATCTCACCTTTCCTAATTGGACTGCTCATCAAGTGGGCACTCATACTGTTTCCTGTTCAACCGAACTGGCAACCGACCGTCAGAGGTTAAATGACCGAAAGATTGATACGGTGATTGTCCGGCCACCATTCTTCCGGGATGTTGGCTGTATTAAAATTGTTCAACCGTCTGGAATTATTGACTCCGGAAGGGTTATCACACCCGCCTGCTCGGTTCATAACTACGGGACCACAATTGAGACCTATTCGGTGCGGATGAAGATTGGCAACTTTTACAACCAGACCGCATCTATTTCCGGTCACAATCCTGGGACATCTCGGTATCTAACATTTCCGAACTGGACAGCAAATCTCCGGGGTAATTTCCCAGTTTCCTGTTCTACGGAACTTTTGGGGGATATGAATCCGGGAAATGACCGAAGGATAGATTCAATCTTCGTTCGGGTTTTGGATATGGCAGGAATTGATATTATTATCCCGGGTGATAGTATCCGAACCGATTCCATATTTACCCCGACCGCCCGGGCGAGAAATCTTGGCAATACAACGGTAAATCTCCCAACTCATTTTTGCATCCTTCGGGGCATTGACACCATCTATAAGAAGAGAGTAAATATAATGGTTGCGCCGGATAGTATAAAGGTTGTCTCCTTTCCGGATACCTTTATCGGTATTACTGGTTGGTATGGGATGCGATTCTGGACCGAACTTGAAGGTGACCAGCATCCAGAGAATGATTTGGTGAGAGACAGTTTTAAGGTTTATCACTTTGTTGGAATTGCCAGCGAAGAAGTTAAACCGCTTACCATTATTTTTAAATCTAACCCACAGCGCGGACCGATTGTCATTTCTTATCATCCTCTCGTTCCCGGGGAAAGGGCAAAAATAAAAATCTATGACTACTTAGGGAAGGTTATTTACGAAGCAGAAAGTAAACTCTCTCCAATGCAGTTTATAATCAGAAGACTCCCTGTTGGGATTTATTTTATTTATTTTGAGGCCTCATCCGGATTCAAGGAGAAAAGGAAACTCATCGTGTTGAAATAATAAAAAGAACCCTTTCTGGACTCCTCTCGGCGAGGCGAGATTTTTGCTATAATAGTTGACTTTTTCCCTTTTTTGCGTATAATATCTTTTAAGGGCTGGAAATGAGTCTTAGTCTTTTTGGGTTGGGAAAGAGTTGTGCAGTTGCGGAATTTAACTTTGAATTATTTTTGATTGTCCCGTTTTATGGGATAAGAACCGGGGGTAAATTATGAAATCTTTCTTCCGTTTTTGGGTCTTATTTTTAACCCTTTTTGCCTCCTCTCTTTTGGCGGTAGAGGAGAAATGGCTTTATACCCACGAACCGAGTATTTCCGGAACTTACTTAGCCCAAAAGGCTATCTCCCGTGATTCCTTTCTTTATTGTGTTGGAATTTATACCCCATCTGCCTCTCCTCAGAATGTTAATGTGGTTCTTTTAAGGCTTGACCCATTAGAAGGAACAAAAATATGGGAAGTAAGTTATGACCCCTTAGGGGGAAGAGATACAATCAGGGATGCCTTTATTGATCCCTTGGGGAATCTGTTCCTTTTGGTAAGTAGTCAGGATCCTGCAGGAAGACATCATTCCGCAGTTGTTAAATACTCACCTACGGGCTCTCTACTTGCGGAAGATATTTTTAATGGGGGTGGGGAAGATAAACCAAAGGCTTTTCGGATGAGTAAAGGCGGCTTCATTTATGTTGCCGGTGAAGGTTTTGTTGCTGACCAAAATTGGGATATCTTTTTAATCAAATATACTTCCGAATTAGAAACGGTGTGGACAAGAAGATTATTACGGGAGGATGGTAATGACGCGACTGTGAATATGGCAGTTGATTCAATGGGTAGTGCCTATATTGTCGGCGGTATCTGGCAGGACTCAATCAGTTGCTATGGTTTGACGACTATTAAATATTCCTCCGATGGTGAACTTTTATGGACAAAAATTTTTGAACCACCGGAAGAGCAGCCTTATGAGTGGGATTTTGCATGTCGGGCAGAGGTGGGGCCAGATGGTAATATTTATGTCTTAGGCTGGGCATCTGGTTCTGGAGATGCCACAAAATATGATATCATTCTGGCGAAATACAGCCCCGAAGGGGAATCCTTATTTTTGATTCGTTGTGATAATGCCCATGGTGAAGACTTTGGGGTAGATATGGCAATTTACAGGGATGGTAGTGTCTATGTTGGCGGGCAGGTTGAAGATCAGGAAGGAGATTGGGTTTACTGGATAGCCCGATTTTATGATGATGGTCGCCTCATCTGGAAGAAAACCTATCAGAGTCTTCCTTACGAATGGGATTATTTCTATGATATGGAATTGGATAAGAATGGTAATGTCTACGTTACCGGTTGGCACGAAGGATTTGTCACCGATAATGAATTTGCTACGGTGAAGTATGCGAAAAATGGTACAAGAATCTGGGCAGACCGCTACGCAATTCCTAATGAAAATTGTGAGGCTTACTCTCTAACCCTTGATGGTGATGGTAACATATATGTTGGTGGACAGCTTTGTGACCAGTATTTGGGGGTTTTGAAATATACAGAATTAGATATTGGAGCCAAAGAGATTCTGGCTCCTAAGGATACCTTTCTTTTAGGTGCCAAAGCCCAACCGAAGGCGAAGATAAAAAGTTATTACGGAAATGATTATCTTAACTTCGCCGCAAAGTTAGAAGTTGGTAACTTCTATACTGATGACGGTTTTGGCACGGTTGAGCCTTACGGTGAGACAACAGTAGTCTTTGATTCGGTTCTTTTCCGAGATGTTGGCATTTGGGGAATAAGGTCTTATACCCTTCTTACCGGCGATGAAGAGGTTGAGAATGATACCGCCTACGGACGAGTTGTTGTGCTTCCCGCCTGGATGCCTCTGACAAACTTACCTATTGGGCCAAAAAATAAAATGGTGAAGTATGGTGGTGCTTTGGTGGGAGTGGGCGATTCTTTGGTTTATGCGCTTAAAGGGAATAATACCGTTGAGTTTTATTGTTATTCGCTTAAAAATCAGAACTGGGTGATGAAAGAGTCAATTCCCTACGGACCAGCCGGGAAAAAAGTGAAGAAAGGTGCTGCGCTCTGTTATAATGGAGATTCTTTAATTTATGCGATAAAGGGTAATAACACCCGGGAGTTTTATGCTTATAATATCAACCGGAATCAGTGGGTAGCAAAAAGGGAGATTCCAATTGGCGGTGGTAAAGGATTAAAATATGGTTCTTCGCTGGCTTTTGCTCAGGGGAAGGTTTATGTCTTAAAAGGGAGCGGCACTCAAGAGTTCTATTGTTATCATCCAGAAAGGGATAGTTGGTCAACCAAAACCGGGATACCTTTGGGAATTAAGAATAAGAAGCCAAAGGACGGCACCTCTCTGGCTTCGGATGGGATAAATTATATTTATGCGATAAAAGGTGGTTGTGGTGAACTTTGGCGCTATTCCGTCACGGGTGATTCTTGGGTCGAAAGAAGACCTTGCCCGATTTCCCAAAGGACCCAGAAGCGGAGATATTTTAAGAGCGGTGCTGGAATCACTAAGGGGGAAGGTGATATATTCTTTGCCTTAAAGGGTGGTAATACCCAGGAGTTTTGGTGCTATCTCCCGCTTTTGGATAGTTGGCAGGAGTTAGAGACATTACCGGTTGGTGATTCTCGGAAAAAGGTCAAGGGTGGTGGGGCTTTAGCCTTTGCTAATGGTAAGGTTTTTGCCCTAAAAGGCAATAATACTATTGAATTCTGGCTCTATCACGCTAATTTACCCGCTGGTTCGGGAACGATTTATCTTTTACCAAGAGGGGTGATGGCCAATTTCAACCAGAAGGGGCAATTCCGTTTGGAATCGGCGAGGATTTTCAATCAGAACTTTAATCTCAAGTTAGCAATTCCGATAGAAGGGGATGTCATTCTCACATTCTATAATACCTTAGGACAGAGGGCAAAGGAATTTCGGTTGGGGAGGAAGAAACCAGGTGTGTATGAGCAAAGATTTAATCTATCTCTTCCCACCGGTGTTTACATCTTGCAGGCAGAGTTAAAGACAAAAGAGAGAACAGAAACGACAAAGCAGAAATTAGTTATTATTAAGTAAACACAATCAGGAGAAAAAAATGAAAAAACTTTTTATCCTTTTTGCCTTTGGGCTTTTGCCTATTATCTCTTTCTCTTGGACAACTCCAGAAAGGTTAACCTATCTCAATGATTTCACCGAACTCTCCGGCAACGGAGCGCGGAACATAGCAATTGACCGGGAGGGGAGAATTCATATTGTCTTCTATTCCGAGGCATTGGTTCCCGGATTTAACTCTACCCCTCAGGTTTGGTATAAAAGATATGAGCCAAATATCGGTTGGACAAAAGATACCTGTATTGCGGATGTGGCAAATGAAGCATCTGAAATGCCTGCCCTCTGTTGTGATTCTTCGGGGAATCTTCATATTGTTTATATCGGGTATACTCTCAGTTCCTATAATTTAAGATATAAAAACTGGAATCCGACAACCGGTTGGACATCGAGCGTAATCATTTCCACCAATACCCGGGAGAAAAATAACCCTTCAATCACTGCTACCACTAATGGCAACATCCATTGCGTCTGGACGGAAATGAGAGCGGATGGTTATTATAAAATTTTCTATCGGGAAAGGATTGGAAGCAACTGGCCTTCACCACCAGTAGAAATCAGTTCCATATCAGAGACCGAGGAGGAATTACCATCAATTTCCGCGGGTCGAGGTGATAGTATCTATGTGGTTTGGCGCGGGGAAAATCCGGTTAACTATTACTATAATATCTTCTACCGCGCCCGAATTAATGGTAGTTGGCAAAGTATCCTTTATGTATGTTCTTTCAACTCCGACCAGTGTGACTGGGAGCCTTATGGACCTTCAATTTCGGTTGATAACGCCAATGTTGGCCATATTTCCTGGTATGGTTGGAACCGATGGGATGAGTATTACGGTCGAGTCTATTACCGAAGACGTCTTGCGGCCGGTTTTTCTACTATTGATACCATTGCTGGTGCTGGCCAACCAGATGACTTTGAAAGATATGGTCCCCAAGTGGCAATTGACCGTCAAGGAAATACCCATGTTGTCTGGTTTGGTGAAGATTACTGGACCGATGCTTGGTTTCGGCTCTGGCATAAGAAACGAACTTCTGCTGGTTGGTTAGCAACAGAGGAATTGGCTTGTGAATATCCAGAAGGTGATTTGTATAATCCCCATATCGCCAGTGATACCCTTGGTTTGCATCTTGTCTGGTTTGATGACCGGTTAGAGGATGAAGAAATCTTCTGGATGGTAAGTTACCCCCAAGATGTGGAAATTAAGGCAATTGTTTCCCCGCCGGTATTTTGTACCCTTGCTTCTTACATTCCAAAGGTGGTGATTAGAAATTCGGGGGAGGAGGAGATACTCAATCCCTTTAATGTGAAAATTACAATAAATCCTGGCGGTTACGAAGATATCGTTAATGTTTCTTATTTAGGAGTTGGTGCGGAGGAGACTTTAGAATTTAATTCCTGGTTGCCAACGCAGGCGGATTTATATACCGTAAAATGCTCCCTGCTTGTTTCCGACCATTTTCTACCCAATAATAAGAAATCTCGCTATTGTGGGATTCCCAACTTCTTAGAGAATTTTGAAGTTACTAACGGTCGTTTTACTTCAGAACCAGCAATCAATGCTTGGGAATGGGGAACTCCTTCTTTGGTTGGACCACCAAACGCCCATTCCGGGGCAAAATGCTTCGGCACAAACATTGATGGCAATTATGCCAATAATGCTAACTGGAAATTAAATTCCTTTTGGTATGTTGCTACTAAAGATACCCCAGTTCTCGGTTTTTATCACTGGTATCGTTTTCAGACAAGGTATGATGGCGGTAATGTTAAGTTTTCCAAAGATGGCATAAACTTTTCTCTTCTTCATTCCTTTTTCCCGGAACCTTATGACCGGAAATTAGATTCGGGGAATGTTGGCATTCCCCAAGAATCCGCCTATTCCCGCGGGGTGATTAACCCAATTGGTTGGACTGCGGTTTTGATGCCGATTCCGGTTGCCGCCGGCGATACCTTTGTAATAAGATGGCATTTTGGCTCGGACGGTAGTTTCAATTATCCCGGTTGGTATCTGGACGATGTCGGTGGAGTTGGTTTTGAGCCGCTCCGGCATGATGTTGGGGTAGTGGAGATAGTTTCTCCAGCGGATACAGTTGATTCTTCAATCCCAATTAATCCCCAAGTGAAGGTGAAAAACTTTGGCACTCAGGGCGAAACCTTTAATGCCACTCTAAAGATAGAATCTTACTTAGAGACAAAAACGATCGCTTTACTGCCCGCCCAAGAGTCAACCGTCACCTTTTCTCCTTGGACGCCGATGGCGAGAGGGGTCTCTTTTGCCCGGTGTTCGCTATATTTGGCGAGTGATGAAAATCGGATAAATGACACCTTAACCAAATCTTTCTTTATCCGGGTGAAGGATGTTGGGGTGCTTGACCTCGGTAAATCAAAAATTTCTTCCTGCCCAATACCAAAAGAGGCCGGAAAATTCCCATTCGGCGAGAAAGAAGTTGCCCTTTCGGAATTGGCTAACCAACAGATTAACTTTTATTCTCTCACCTTCCTTCCCGATACCTTAGATTCTGGTGACCTTTATACCCCAGAGGCCTGGGTGAAAAATTTTGGCAATACCCAGGTGACCTTCTGGACGAGATTCTCTTTTGGTAATTTCTATTCCGAAAGTTTATTAACCACACTCCTACCGGATAGCGAAAGCCATTTGACCTTTTCATCTTTTACTGTTCCGGGAAGGGGTCCGGTGGTGAAGAAGTGTTCAACTTTGCTTTTGGGTGATTTAATTCCGGATAATAACTGCAAAAAGGAGACAACATTTGTTCGGGTGCGGGATATCGGAATTGTCCGTTTTCTTTCGCCGACACCCTTTATCTATCCCGGACCAATTACTCCGCAGGTGCTTATTGCTAACTGCGGCAATGTTGGTAATGGAATGAGTCTCTTTTTGAAAATAGAGGACTCCTTAAATAATATTGTTTACACCGCAGAAACTACCCATTCTTATTTGCCGGCTGGTTGTTCCTTATCCTTTGCCTTTCCCTCTTGGCAGGCAACCGTTGGCCAATATGTTATCGCCTGTTCCCTTTCCGCATCTGGTGACCGGGTTTTTGCTAATGATACCTCATCTTTGGCATTTACGGTGGGTGGAGTTTCCGGTTGGATAAAGAAGGCGGATTTGGTGGATGGCAGGAAAAATGTGAAGAGCGGCGGTTGTATTGCCGCGTTTGACTCCTTAGTCTATGCTCTAGTTGGTAATAATACCCGAGACTTTTTATGTTATAGTATAACCGGAAACATCTGGCGAAAAGTAGAAAGTATCCCCACAGGGTCAAGAGGTAAGAAGGTGAAGAAAGGTGCCTGTATCAGTAGCGATGGAGATTATATCTATGCGTTAAAAGGTGGTGGGACGAATGAGTTCTACCGCTACGACCCGGCTCTTAACCGGTGGGAATCATTACCTGCCCCTTCCTTCATTAAGGGAATAAAAGGTGGTTTTATTACCTTTGTTGAGAGAAGCGGTATCAAATATCTCTATTGCGGAAGTGGCACTAACAGTAACGAATGGAAACGGTTCAATATCAATACCAGCACTTGGGAAGATTTACCAATTCCTTTGCCGAAAGAAAAATTTAAGGTGGGAAGTGGTTTTGCTTATGACGGTGATTCTTTAATTTATCTTACTCAAGGTGGAAGTAAATATAACGCCTTCTTCCTGCTCAATTTTAATTACGGCGATTTAACCTGGGAATCGCTTCCCAATTTACCTCTGGTGGGAAGGAGCGCGCGGAAAAAGAAGATAAAGGAAGGAGCGGCTTTGGTCTATTCCCAAAGGAATCGGAAAATCTATGCCACAAAAGGTGGAAACACCTTAGAGTTTTGGCGTTTTGACCCGATAAACCGGCGATGGGAGCAAGCAGAAGATGTCGGGAGTCCAGAAGTTCCTTATAAGAAAATAAAAGGTGGTGGAAGTCTTGCCTATTCTCATTATGCCAGCGGTATCTTTGCCACCATTGGCAATAACACGAATGAGTTCTGGTTCTATGCCGTTCCGGCAACAACTTCCTTACCAATTTCTTACTTCTCAGGAGAGGTTAAAAATCAGCCCCTCATTTATAAAGGAGAGATGAGTTCAGTCGCTATCAGAAAGAAGGATGAGTTAGAAAAAATTAAAATCTATAACCTTTTAGGGGAAGTTGTTTTGGAAGATAAGGGCGAAAAGAAGACTTTAGATTTTTCCCAGAGACTGCCCACTGGTATCTATATCTTAAAAATTGAAGGGAAAGGAAAAACGGAAACGAAAAAGATTATCATAATGCGCTAAGGGTTTGATACAAATTACTTAAATCGCCAATTATTCTTTCCCAAGAGAATTGGCTTTGGATAAATTTATAACCGGCTTCACCCATTTCCCTTCGGAGATTTTCGTCTCTTAAAAGTGCTAAGATTGCTTCTTTTAATTCGCCAACAGATTTTTCCTTCACTAAAATGCCGGTCCTTTGGTGTTTCACAATATCGGTAATACCACCAATCCCGGAGGCGATGACTGGTTTTTGATAACTCATCGCCTCCAATAAAACAACACCCAACATCTCGGTATCACCTTTGGCGTCAAAGATTGCGGGCAAGATAAAGATATCGCACATCTCGTAATATCTTTCCAATTCCGGGGAAGAGATAAAACCGGTAAATCTTACTGCTTCACCCACTCCTAACTCCTTAGCCAATGTCTCTAATTTTTCCCTTTCTTTACCGTCACCAATAATTGTTAAAAAAGCAGGGGTCTCTTTTCTCACTTCGGCGAATGCCCGAATTAAATACTCTACCCCCTTTCTTTCTACCAGCCGGCCGACAAACAGGAGTTGGGGGATTGGATTTTTTTCTTCTCTTTTTATTTTCTTAACTTCAATCGCAGCCCCAAAAGGGACGATTACGATCCTCTTTTTCTCATCCGGCAAAACTTCCCTTATTAAAGAGGCGCCGTAATTAGAGATGGCGGTTATGGCATCCGATTGGGAAAGGAGCCAGCGGAAAAATCTTTTAAGGAGAAAATTCTTCTTTAATAACTTCATCTCCGCCCCGTAAAAAGAAGAGATTAATTTTGCACCACAAACCTTTTTTCCAATATAACCGAATAGAGAATGGGGAAGAGGCCAATGGCACTGGATAATAGAGAATTTTTCTTTCCGGCAGAGGCGATAAATGGCGAAAAGACCAAAAAGGAGATAAAAGATAAGGATAATCTTATAGCGGAAGGAGCGGTTTAGTCGGTCCGGAACATTCTCATCGTGGGTTAGGTCTTCCCATCTCTTAAAGAAATAACGGAAGCGATGAACCTTTATCCCGAAGAGGCTTTGACTTTTTAATCCCCGGTAGGAGGAGGTGAATACCTCAACTTCAATCCCTTTTTCTCTCTGCTTTTCTAAGGTTTTGACCAACCAAGGGGTAATGACATCCCCGGGATGCCGGGGAAAGGCAGTGGCGATGTGGAGGACTTTTATCCGGGATGCGGTCAAGGATTTCTAATCCTATTTCGTCCCGATAAGGGACTGGGCAAGTTTCGCCTTTAAGCGCGCTGCCTTATTCTTATGGATAATCCCCCATTTGGCTGCCTTATCAATGATACTCTGGACTTTGGGCAGCAAGGAAAGGGCAGTTTCTTTATTGGGGGCTAATTTGAACTCCTTTATTGTCTTCTTTAACAATTGCTTTTTCGCTTTATTCCTTGCCGTCCGGACCTTTGTCTTCCGGATATTTTTCAATACCGACTTTGACCTTTTTGCCAAGATTTTTTATGCCAGGGGGCGGAATCGAACCGCCGACTCCCGGATTTTCAGTCCGGAGCTCTACCTCTGAGCTACCCTGGCTAACTTAAATTATAGAGATTTTTTCCCTTTTGTCAACTGGTCGGTTTTCAGCAAAATATCTTATCCGCCTCAGGCGGATTAAGGTTTCCTCAATTGGTTCCTTAGCTTTCATATAATTTGAATATCTCTCTAATTACCCTACCAATTACACCAATGGTTAGACCATACATTATCTCCCTAATTAGACTCTGGATTAAAATCCTATTTACTCTTCTCATTATCCACCTTTTTAACCCGGATGTTAGACCCTTAATAAGACTGGAAATTAAGCCAGAGGTTAGATTATACATTAAACCTCTGATTAGATTTCCAATAAGACTGATAATTAGATCCCCGATACCATCCCCTGTATGCTACACCCCTTTTTATAAAAATAAATCCCTCCCTTTTTGGAGATCAAAGTTTTATTTAGTAATTAGTTTATTGTATTATAAGGTATTTTTAGAAGATGTCAACCCTGGAGTTAAGTCGTCAGACTTTTATCTAAAATAAAAAAGGCGGGAGGAAAACCTCCCGCCTCTCTTTTTACTCCTTAGGCTACTTCACAACGATTAACTTCCTCTCTTCTTTGTAGCCCTTGGACTCAAACCGTAAGAGATAGATTCCGGCCGGTAGTCTTTTTATCGTAAACTCACCCTTATCGCTTCTCCCAAGATAAACCACCCTTCCTAAGGTATTATAGATTTTAAGAGTGGCAAGTTCTCTCTTCGGTAGGTTGTAGTAGACCTTAATTAAACCTTTGGTCGGATTTGGTAAAATCCTTAAGCCAATCTCTGATAACCGCTTTCCAGTAATGTTCTCCATCGGTGCAGTATTCGGTAAGGTAGCAGCCAATGGGAAATCTTCGCCCGTATACCTCCAGATAGAAGTGGTATTATTCCCCTTCAGAGCATAGATTTTACCATCAGTCCAAGTGCAAAGTCCGCCACCACCCTTCACATACTTCTTATCATCCCCCTTCGGAATCGTCTCTAAACCAACCCAACCAGAACCAGGAATAAGCGACCAGAACTCCTTCGTATTGTTCCCCTTGAAGGCATAAATCTTATTGCCCCTCAAGGTCATCGCCGCACCTTCGCCAACCTTCTTCTTCTTATTCCACATCGGATGAGTGAAAGGCATTCCAGAATCAGATGTCCAGGTATTATTTGAGATGTCATATTTGTAGAACTCATTATACTTACCCCTTAAAGCATAGAGCGTGTTCTCATCATAAGCAACTAAGCAAGAACCATCTGGATAACCCTTACCGGTATAAGAACCTTCTGGTGCCTTTGGTAAAGTTTCAATCCAGGTGTTATTGGCACAGTCAAAGGCATAGAACTCATTGGTCTTGGAACCCTTTAAGAGATAGACAAAGCCATTCACATAAGCCATTCCCGTGCCACCTTTCAGAGCCTTGCCACCACCAGTTGGAATATCCGGTAAAGCGACCCAACCCGATTCACCCTGGGTATCATACTTCCAGAATTGTAAGGTATTGGTACCAGAAGCGAAATAGAGCCATCTTGTGCCATCATAAACCATACCGGTTCCCTTCTTGACACCCTTCTTTCCCGTAACTGGGACGGAATCAAGTGGCGTTGGGGCAGTTTCCGGAACGAAGGCATAGAAGTCTTTCGTATTATTCCCCTTGACGATATAGATCTTATCGCCACCATAGACAATCTGACCACCGCTCTTTATCTTCTTGCCCGAAGGAGTTGTCGGTACTTCCACTGATAGTTTCTGCCAGGCACCTGGTGGCAATCCACTGCGAACAGTAAAATTGGTAGAAATTAAATCATTCTCCGGTCGCCTATCGCCATTAAGACTTGTAGAGCATTTCGCAGTAAAGTCCCCGGTAATCTCGGCTCGCCAAATATCAAAGGCAACGATAGTCTCCGCGTTAGGAGCAAGGGTAATAATTCCTCGGGTGCTGGAATAATCACCGATGGCAAAGATGACATCAAAGAAATCCGCTTCAATATTTCCTAAATTCTTTATTTTCGCTTTTGGGATTATCACCACTCCCGAATCTATCGTATCCGTTGGGGCAATGATTTCTACCACTCCAACA